>NZ_DAIPZB010000047.1:0-34981 GCF_036782435.1 Pinisolibacter sp.
ACCGCCGCGCCGGCGACCCCGACGCCCGCCGGCCCCGGCGCCGTGCCGACCCCGGCCGGTCCGGTCGGCGGACCGGTCGTCGCCGCTGCGCCGGCGTCGCGCGAGCAGGCGCTCGCCGCCTCCGCCCGCGTCAAGATCGAAACTCCGGTTCTCTTCGGCTCGATCAACCTCGTCGGCGGCCGCATCGACGACGTCGGTTTCAAGAAATACCGCGAGGCCGTCGATCCCAAGAGCCCGGCGATCGAGCTCCTGTCGCCGGCCGGCGCAAAGGATGCCTATTTCGCCGATTTCGGCTGGCTCTCGGACGCCGGCGCTCCGGTCAAGGTTCCCGGCCCGGAGACCAGGTGGACGCAGAAGGGCGCCGCGCCCCTCGGCGTCGGCGCTCCCGTGACGCTGACCTGGGACAACGGCGAAGGCTACACCTTCGAGCGCACCGTCTCGGTCGACGACCGCTACATGTTCGAGATCACCGACAAGGTGACGAACGCGTCCGGTCGCGCCACGACGCTCTATCCCTATTCGGTGCTGACCCGCGAGGGCACGCCCCACACCGCCGGCTACTACGTCCTGCACGAGGGCGCCATCGGCGTCTTCGGCGACGAGGGCCTGCAGGAACTGAAGTACGACGACCTGAAGAAGAAGGGCAAGATCGAGCCCGCCAAGGTCGCCGGCGCCTGGATCGGCTTCGTCGACAAGTACTGGGCCGCCGCGCTCGTCCCCGACAAGGCGGTCAAGGTGCAGCCGCGCTTCGCCGGCGTGCCCGCCGCCGCCGGTCGTCCCGACACCTATCAGACCTTCATGCTGGCCGACGGGCTGCCGGTCGCTGCCGGCGCCGCCGTGACCTCGACCACCCATTTCTTCGCCGGCGCCAAGGAAGTGGCCGCCGTCGACGGCTACGCCGAGAAGCTCGGCATCGAGCGTTTCGACCGACTGATCGACTGGGGCTGGTTCTACTGGCTGACCAAGCCGCTGTTCTTCCTCATCGACATCCTCAACAAGTGGGTCGGCAACTTCGGCATCGCCATCCTGATCGTCACCGTCCTCGTCAAGGCCGTCTTCTTCCCGCTCGCCAACAAGTCGTACGACTCGATGAGCAAGATGAAGAAGGTGCAGCCCGAGATGAAGGAGCTGCAGGAGCGCTTCAAGGACGATCGCGCTGCCCAGCAGCAGGCGATGATGGAGCTCTATCGCCGCGAGAAGATCAATCCGCTGGCCGGCTGTCTGCCGATCCTGATCCAGATCCCGGTGTTCTTCGCGCTCTACAAGGTGATCTTCGTCACCATCGAGATGCGTCAGGCGCCGTTCTTCGGCTGGATCAAGGATCTCGCGGCGCCCGATCCGACCTCGATGTTCAATCTGTTCGGCCTGATCCCGTTCACGCCGCCGTCGATGCTGATGATCGGCATCTGGCCGCTGATCATGGGCGTGACCATGTTCGTCCAGATGAAGCTCAATCCGCCGCCGCCGGATCCGACGCAGAAGATGCTGTTCGACTGGATGCCGGTGATCTTCACCTTCATGCTGGCGAACATGCCGGCGGGTCTGGTGATCTACTGGACCTGGAACAACTTCCTGTCGATCGCCCAGCAGTGGTACATCATGGCGAAGAACGGCGTGAAGGTGGAGCTGTGGGAGAACCTCAAGTCCACCTTCACCAAGGCGCCGCCGCCGGCGGCTCACTGAGGCCGGCATGGGCGGTCCCGACGACGAGACGATGCGCGAGGAGGTGGACGAGAAGGTCCGCCTCCTCTTCGCGCGTCCGTGGAGCTTCGAACGCGGCATCGCCGACTTCGACGATCTGCCGGAGGTCACCGGTTCCGAGGTCGCCTTCGCCGGCCGCTCCAACGTCGGCAAGTCGAGCCTGATCAACGCGGTGTGCGGCCAGAACGGTCTCGCCCGCACCTCCGACACGCCGGGCCGCACCCAGCAGCTCAACTGGTTCGTGCCGGCGGTGCTGAACGAGCGTTCGAAGAAGACCGAGCGGCTCACCTCGGGCGCGCCGCGCGAGGCCGTCGACGTCGGTCTCGCCCTCGTCGACATGCCCGGTTACGGTTTCGCCCAGGCGCCGAAGTCCCAGGTCGACGCCTGGACCCGCCTCGTCTTCGACTATCTGCGCGGCCGTCCCAACCTGCGCCGCGTCTATCTCCTGATCGATTCGCGTCACGGTCTGAAGAAGGTCGACACCGACGTGCTCGACCTCCTCGACAAGGCCGCGGTCAGCTATCAGATCGTGCTGACCAAGGCCGACAAGATCGCCAAGACCCTCGACGGTCAGCCGGTGGCGCGTGTCGTCGCCGAGACCGTCGCCGCCATCCGCAAGCGCCCCGCCGCCCATCCCGAGATCCTGGTGACCTCGTCGGAGAAGGGATGGGGCATCGATCGCCTGCGCGCCGAGATCGCCTTCTTCGCCTCCTGACCCACCCCGAACCGTCCGACGGGAGTTCCGAGATGCCCACCACGCCGAAGCCGGAAGCCGAGATGGTCGCGGAAGCCGAGATCCTGTCCAAGGCGCTGCCCTACATGCTGCGCTACGACGACAAGACGGTCGTGGTGAAGTTCGGCGGCCACGCCATGGGCGACGAAGCGCTCGGCAAGGCCTTCGCCGAGGACATCACCCTGCTGAAGCTCTCCGGCGTCAATCCGGTGGTGGTCCACGGCGGCGGGCCGCAGATCAATTCGATGCTGGCCAAACTCGGCATCAAGTCCGAGTTCGCCGCCGGCATGCGCATCACCGATCGCGCCACGGTCGAGATCGTCGAGATGGTGCTGGCCGGATCGATCAACAAGGAGATCGTCCAGACCATCCAGGAGGCCGGCGGCCGCGCCATCGGCCTGACCGGCAAGGACGGCAACATGGTCACCGTGACGCCGCTGACCCGCAAGGTGATCGATCCCGACAGCAACATCGAGCGGGTGGTCGACCTCGGCTTCGTTGGCGAGCCGAAGAAGGTCCGCACCGAGGTCCTCGAGGTTCTGGCCAAGTCGGAGATCATCCCGGTTCTCGCCCCCGTCTGCCCCGGCGAGGACGGCGAGACCTACAACGTCAACGCCGACACCTTCGCCGGCGCCATCGCCGGCGCGCTGAAGGCGACCCGCGTCCTCTTCCTCACCGACGTCCCCGGCGTGCTCGATGCCAACAAGCAGTTGATCAAGGAACTCACCCGCGCCGAGGCGCAGCGCCTGATCGACGAGGGCGTCATCACCGGCGGCATGATCCCCAAGGTCGAGACCTGCTTCGAGGCGCTCGACCGCGGCGTCGAGGCGGCGGTCATCCTCAACGGCAAGGTGCCGCACGCCGTCCTGCTGGAGATCTTCACCGAGCACGGCGCCGGCACGCTGATCACCCCGTGACGCGGCCGCCGATCGGCCGCCGCCGAACCGGCACCCACACGAATCCCGGGAAGGGAGCCGCCCGATGATCGACACCCGCCCGGCCTTCGACACCGCGGAAGCCCTCGCCGCCCGGCGCGATCGCTTCGCCCGTGTCGACGAATGGATCTTCGATCTCGACAACACGCTCTATCCCGCCCACACCGACCTCTTCGCCCAGGTCGACGTGAAGATCCGCGATTTCGTGCAGAAGCTGCTCGGCTCGACGCCGGACGAGGCGCAGCGCCTGCAGAAGGACTACTACCGCCGCTACGGCACGACGCTGCGCGGCCTGATGATCGAGCACGGCATCACGCCGGACGATTTCCTCGAATACGTCCACGACATCGACCATTCGGTGGTCGAGCCCGACCCGGATCTGGGACGGGCGATCGAGCGACTGCCGGGCCGCAAGTTCATCATGACCAACGGCACCCGCAAGCACGCCGAGAAGGTCGCCGCCCGCCTCGGCATCACCCATCACTTCACCGACATCTTCGACATCGTCGCCGCCGACCTGCTGCCGAAGCCGCATCGCGAGACCTACGACGCCTTCCTCGCCAAGGCCGGGATCGTGCCCGCGCGCGCCGCCATGTTCGAGGATCTGTCGCGTAATCTCGCCGTGCCCCACACGCTCGGCATGGCGACGGTGTTGGTGGTGCCGCACGGCGCCCGCGAGGTGCTGCGCGAGGCCTGGGAACTCGAGGGCCGCGAAGACGGCCACGTCGACTGGCTCACCGACGACCTCGCCGCCTTTCTCCACGGCCTGATCGACGGCTGAGGCGAAGGCGGCGCGACACCGTCAGCGACCGCCTGTCGGATTGACTCGGGCTCCCCCCTCGCTAATGTCCCGCGACCCTCGGGCCTCCCGCATCGCCGGTGCCGGTTCCGAACCCACGACGACCCCACGGCGGTTCGCGCGACCGCCGCCTTTCCGGGAGCCGCCCCATGCCGATGACCCCCTCCGCCCTCGCCGATCTCGCCAAGACCGTCGACGACGCCTTCGAGCGCCGCGCCGAGATCGACACCTCGACCAAGGGCGCGGTGCGCGACGCCGTCGAGACCGCTCTCGACCTGCTCGACAAGGGCAAGGCCCGCGTCGCCGAGAAGCACGGCGACGACTGGGTGGTGAACCAGTGGCTGAAGAAGGCGGTGTTGCTGTCCTTCCGCCTCAACCCGATGAGCATCATCAAGGGCGGCCCGGGCGATGCCGTGTGGTGGGACAAGGTGCCCTCCAAGTTCGACGGCTGGCGCGCCCTCGATTTCGAGAAGGCCGGCTTCCGCGCCGTGCCGGGCTGCGTCGTCCGTCGTTCGGCCTTCATCGCGCCGTCGGTGGTGCTGATGCCGTCCTTCGTCAATCTCGGCGCCTACGTCGATAGCGGCACCATGGTCGACACCTGGGCGACGGTCGGCTCCTGCGCCCAGATCGGCAAGAACGTCCATCTCTCCGGCGGCGTCGGCATCGGCGGCGTGCTGGAGCCGCTGCAGGCCGGCCCGACGATCATCGAGGACGACTGCTTCATCGGCGCCCGCTCCGAGGTGGTCGAGGGCGTCGTCGTCGGCCAGGGCTCGGTGATCTCCATGGGCGTCTTCATCGGCGCCTCGACCAAGATCGTCGACCGTGAGACCGGCGAGGTCCACATGGGCCGCGTGCCGCCCTGGTCGGTGGTCGTCTCCGGCTCGCTGCCGGGCAAGCCGCTGCCGAACGGCGCTCCGGGACCCTCGACCTACTGCGCCGTCATCATGAAGCGCGTCGACGAGAAGACCCGCTCCAAGACCTCGATCAACGACCTCCTGCGCGACTGAGCATCGCTGGGCCGAAGATCTCGGAGGCCCCGGCCGGGGTTCTGTTTTCGATTGCCTTCCTGCGCGCCGGACACGACCATGGCGTCGTGTTCCGACCCGTGGAGGACGGTCTTGACTCCGTTGTCGCATCTCTTCGGCTTTTCCGGCCGGATGCCGCGCCGCGCCTACTGGGTGGTGTTCGTCGCCGTCATGGCGGCGGTGCTCGGAGGAAGTCTCGGCCTCGCGATGTTCGCCACCGTCGTTCCCTCGCCGGGTCTGATGACCGCGATGTCGATCGTCGCCGGCCTCGCCGTCGTGGCGGTGCTGTGGATCGCGCTCGCCACCACCGTGAAGCGCCTGCACGACCGTGACAGGTCGGGCTGGTGGGTCCTCGTCTTCCTTTCTGCGCCGTCGATGCTGGAAGGGATGAGCCGGGCCTATGCGCGCGGCGGCGGCACGGGACTCGGAGCGATGGCGCTCTCGGTGGCCGGCACCGCCATTTCGATCTGGGCCCTGATCGAACTCGGCTTCCTCCGCGGAACCCCCGGCGACAACCGCTTCGGCCCCGATCCGCTGGGGGGCGGGGCGATTCGGGGGCCGACGGAAGGGCCGGATCCGCGCCGTCCCGAGCCGCCGGTTCGGCCGACGCCGCCGCTCCGCCCGATGCCGCCGCTCCGTCCGACCGCGCCGCCGGACGTGTCCGGCGTCGAGGAACCGACCGAGCCGTCCCGCGGTCATCGCATGCCCTTGCCCGGTGGCAGGCCGCCGCCCTCCGGGACCGACGAGGCGTCGCCGGATTCGGATCCCGATACGCCGCCGCCGGGTCGGCCACGGCGGCCGCGCTACGACCCCTGGCGCCGCTGATCGGCGCCTGCGCGAGACGTCGCCGCGCCGTTCGCCGGGGTCTTCGTGGATTTCCCATCTCGACGGCGTCGCCGCCGTCGCGCGATGGTCCGAGCGGCCCGCACGGCCGCCCCTCGCGACGATCACCCGGTGAGACCTCGACCCTCATGGATTGGCTCCGCGCCGTCTTCTCCTTCCGTGGCCGCGCCGGGCGACCGTCGTGGTGGCTCGCCGCCGGCCTCGTCGCGATCATGTACGCCCTCCATCACGTCTTCGTCTCCGAGGAGAGCCTCGTCGCAGCCGCGCGCCTGATCGGCCGCTCGCCGGCCGCGTTGCTCTTCGTCTGGGGACTGGTGGCGCTGTGGTGGATCGGGATGGCCTGGATCTTCCTCGCCGCCTCGGTCCGCCGCCTCGCCGATCGCCGGCTCTCCGGCTGGCGGCTCTTCCTGTTCCTGGCGCCGGCGGCGGTCGCCGCCCATTTCGTCGGCCGCTACTGGCCGGCCGAACTGGCGATGATCGCCTCCCTCGCCTGGATGGTCGGCGAACTCGGCCTGCTGCCCGGCACGGATGACCCCTTCGCCGGCGACGATGCGCCCGGGGGAGGTCGTTGACGATCGCCACCGCGCGGTGCGAGATCGGCCCCCGACCTCCGTCCGGAGCCCGCCGATGTATCGCCCACCCGCGTTCGCCGAAGACGATCCCGCCGCCCTCGCCGCGATCCTCGCCGAGACCCGCCTCGCCACCCTGATCGCCGTCGTCGACGGCGCGCCCGTCGCAGATCACGTCCCCGTCCTCTTCGACCCCGGCCGAGGGCGGCACGGCACGCTGTCGGGTCATCTCGCCCGCGCCAACCGCCAAGCCGCTCCCGCCGCCGACGGTCGCCCGGTGCTCGTCGCCGTGCTCGGCCCCGAGGCCTATGTCTCGCCGTCCTTCTATCCGACCAAGCGCGACACCGGACGGGTCGTTCCGACCTGGAACTACGTCGCCGTCCACGCCCACGGCCGCATCCGGCTCTTCGACGACGCCGGCCGCCTCCTCGCCCTGGTCACCGCGCTCACCGATCGCCACGAGGCCGGCCGCACCGACCGCTGGAAGGTCTCCGACGCGCCGGAGGACTTCGTCCGCGCCCAGCTGCGCGGTATCGTCGGCTTCGAGATCGAGATCGAACGGCTCGAAGGCAAACGCAAGCTGTCGCAGAACCGCACGGCCGAGGATCGCGCCGGCGTCGTCACCGGCCTCGCCGCCTCCGAAGACCCGCGCGACCTCGCCGTCGCCGCCGCGTGCGTCCGCCCGTCGATGCCCGTTGACGCCGCCCGTCGCGCGCCGTAATCGCGGAGGATGACCACGCTTCCCGCCCTCGACGATCCCGTCGCCATCGCCCGCGCCCTTCTCACCTGTCCGTCGGTGACGCCGGCCGAAGGCGGGGCGCTCGATCTCGTCGGCGCCATCGCCGCCGAACTCGGCTTCGAGGTCCACCGCCCGGTCTTCACCGAGCCCGGCACCCCCGACATCGACAATCTCTACGCCCGCCGCGGCGCCGAGGGTCCGCATCTGACCTTCGCCGGCCACACCGACGTGGTGCCGCCGGGCGACGCCGCGCGCTGGACCCACGACCCCTTCGCCGGGGTGATCGCGGAGGGCATCCTCTACGGCCGCGGCGCCGTCGACATGAAGGGCGGCATCGCCGCCTTCCTCGCCGCTCTCGGCCGCCTCGCCCGTGACGACCGCCCGCTGCCCGGCTCGGTGTCGCTGCTCATCACCGGCGACGAGGAGGGTCCCTCGATCAACGGCACGGTGAAGCTGCTGAAGTGGGCCGACGAACGCGGCGAGAAGTTCGACGCCGCGGTGGTCGGCGAGCCGACCAACCCGGAGGTGATCGGCGACGCCATCAAGGTCGGCCGCCGCGGCTCGCTCTCCGGCACGGTGACGGTCACCGGCCGCCAGGGTCACGTCGCCTATCCCCACCTCGCCGACAATCCGATCCCCAAGGTGATGCGGCTGGCGAACGCGTTGATCGCCGCGCCGCTCGATGGCGGCAACGACCGCTTCCAGCCGTCGAACCTCGAGCTCGTCTCCCTCGACGTCGGCAATCCCTCTTGGAACGTCGTGCCCGCCGAGGCCCGCGCCCGCTTCAACATCCGCTTCAACGACATCTGGTCGCGCGACACCCTCGAGGCCGAGCTGAGCCGCCGCCTGCGCGAGGCCGCCGGCAACGACGTCGAGTGGCGGCTCGACCTGGAGAGCCCGTCCTCCGACAGCTTCCTCACCCGCGACGATGCCCTGATCGGCACCCTCTCCGAGGCCATCGAGGAGATCGTCGGCCGCCGCCCGGGTCTGTCGACCTCCGGCGGCACCTCGGACGCTCGTTTCATCAAGGACTACTGCCCGGTGGTCGAATTCGGTCTGGTCGGCCGGACCATGCACCAGGTCGACGAACGCGTCGCCGTCGCCGATCTCGAGACGCTCACCCAGGTCTACGAGGCCTTCCTCGTCCGTTGGTTCGCGGTGGAACGGGAATGATCGAGCGCGCCGAGATCGCCCGCGCCTTGAAGGGCTCCTGGCGCCTCCTCCTCGGCGACGAACGCGGCATGGCCTTCTTCGACACCTCGATCGACGGCTTCTGGCGCTCCTTCCGGGTGATCCTCCTCGTTCTGCCGATGCCGCTCGTCGAACTGGCGGCGCAACGCGGCCTGCCCGACGCCGTCCATCTCGATCCACGGGTGTTCGAGGGGCCGTTCTACTGGATCGTCGGTCTCCTCGCCTATGTCGTCGCCTGGATCACCTTCCCCGTGGTCCTGGCGGTGCTGGCCAAGCCGCTCGGCGTCTCCCGCGGCTACGTGCCCTACATGGTGGCGCGCAACTGGACGACGCTCGTCGCCGCGGTGCCGAGTTTCGTCTTCACCGGGCTCTTCGTGTTCGGCTTCATACCGCTCGAGGTGCTCGGCCCGCTCAATCTCGCCGCGCTCGCCTTCGGCCTCTACTATGCGTGGCTGGTGACGCGGATCGCCTGCGGCGCGCCGATGGGCCTCGCCGCCGGTCTCGTCGCCCTCGACTTCCTGTTGACCCTGGTGGTCTACCGTCTCGCCGATCTGATCATCGGCCTGTGAAACCCGCCCGGAGGGCTCCCGTGGTCGATCTCGATCCTCGCCTGACGCCCGCCCGTCCCGACCTCGCCGCCCGCGCCCTCGAAGGCCGTGTCACCGCCGACCGCTTCGTCGACGGAGAGGTGGCGCGGGTGATCGACGGCGTCGCGCCGCTGCGCCGCGGCCCGCGGGCCGATGCCGCCCTCGACACCGAGGCTCTCGCCGGCGAACGCCTCACCGTCTACGACGAGGACGACGAGGGCTGGGCCTGGGTGCAGCTCGCCCGCGACGGCTACGTCGGCTACCTCCCCGTCCACGCCTACCTGAAGGGCGAGGGGGCGGGCCCCACCCACAAGGTGGCGGCGCTGAGGACCTTCCTCTACCCCGGCCCCTCGATCAAACTGCCGCCGCTCGATTGGGTGAGCCTCGGGACGCGCGTCGCCGTGGTGCGCGAGACCGACGCGAACGGCCGCCGCTTCGCCGTGACGGCGGACGGCCGGGCGATCGTCGCGAACCATCTCGTGCCGGTCGACACGCTCGAGACCGACCCGGTGGCGGTGGCCGAACGCTTCCTCGGCACGCCCTACCTCTGGGGTGGGCGCTCCTCCCTCGGCCTCGATTGCTCCGGGCTGGCGCAGACCGCCTACGAAGCCTGCGGCGTCCTGTTGCCCCGCGATGCCGACATGCAGGAGATGGCGGCCGGCGAGGCCGTCGATCTCGACCCGCGGGCGTGGAAGCGCGGCGACCTCATGTTCTGGCCCGGCCACGTCGCCCTGGTGCGCGACGCGACGACCTTCCTCCACGCCAACGCCTTCATGATGGCCGTCGGCATCGAGGGGATCGCGGAGGGGCTGGCGCGGATCGAGGCGAGCGGCACGCCGCTGCGGTCGGTCAAGCGGATCGAGCTGCCGGGGCGCGGCTGAACGACGTCGTCCTCGCGAATTCTGGAACCATACGCATCGGTGTGGAGGCCCTTCATCCTGGAGATCTCTGCGCGGGTCGCCGTGGCGATGATCCGCCACCGACTTCGCCTCGACCTCTGCCGTCGTCCCCGGCGAGCGCGACGCGCGAGGGAAGGGGATCCATCGGCCTCTCGACTTGTTGAAAAGCCATCGGATCCCCTTCCCCTCCGCTTCTCTCCGGCCGGGGATGACGGCCTAGGGTCCGGGCGGTGTCGGAGGCGATTTCGAATCGGCGGACCCGATCGATCGGCTCGCGCAAAAGTCTCCACCCCGAGGTGCGAGCGAAGCGAGCCTCGAAGGGCGAAGGGCCGAATGGCACGTTCCGTCGAAGCCTTCGCCCTTCGAGGCCCGCCTCCGCCGGGCACCTCGGGGTGAAGGCGAACAAGGTGGCGGTCGTCGGAAACCGGTCGGCGCGGCGCGCTCCGTCAATACCCCGTCCGCCGATCGACCAGCGTCTCCGAGGCGATGCCGCCGCCGGATTCTTCCCGTTTGATCGCCTCGGTGATCACCCTCGCCAGCGCATCGGGATCGGAATCGGCGGCGCAGTGCGGCGTGACGATCACCTTCGGGTGCGCCCACAGGGGCGAGACCGCCGGCAGCGGCTCGGTCTCGAAGACGTCGAGCGACGCCGCCGCCAGCGTGCCGTAGTCGAGCGCAGCGACGATGTCGGCCTCGACCTGCAGCCCGCCGCGGCCGCCGTTGATCAGCACCGGCCCGCCCATGTGGTTCTTGCGCCGCATCCGGTCGAGGAGGGCCTTGTTCAGGATGCCCCGTGTGTCGGGGGTCAGCGGCAGCAGCACCACCAGGATATCGGTGCGGCCGAGGAACGGCCCGAGGCCGAAAGCACCGGCGAAACACTCGACCCCGTCGATCTCGTGTGGGCTTCGGCTCCAGCCGCGGACATGGAAGCCGAGCGCCATCAGCGCCTCCGCCGCGGCGCGGCCGAGCACGCCGAGCCCCATGATGCCGATCGACACGTCCTTCGCCGCCGGTTGGGGCAGGGTGCCCCACACCGCGCGTCGCTGGTTCTCGGCGTGGGCGTGGACCTGACGATGGTACATCAGCACGTTCATCACCACCCACTCGGTCATCCGGGCGGTGAGATCCGGGTCGACGATGCGGGCGATCGGCACCCGCGGCAGTGTCGGGTCGGCGAGGAGCGCGTCGACGCCGGCGCCGAGATTGAACACGGCGCGCAGATTGGGCAGGCCGGCGAGCAGGCCCGGCTCCGGCTTCCACACCGCCGCATGGGTCACCGCGCCCGGATCGAAGGGGTGGCGCGCGTCGAACACCAGCCGCCCCGGCATGAGGCGGCGAAACCGTTCGACCCATTCGTCCGGCGTCCAGCCCCGGATGGCGACGAGCAGCGACATGTCATTCCCCCGCGAGGCGATCGGATCCGAAGGGCAGGACCGGTTCGGCCGGTCCCCGTGTCGAGGCGGGCAAGGGGGCGGCCCCGAGATCGAGGCTCTCGATCCGCCCCGCCCGTCGTTCCACCTTGTCGGCCGAGACGGCGATCTGGTCCAGATCCCGCGCCGCTTGGCCGAAATGCGTCTGCAACTTCGCCACCCGTTCGGAGAGCCGCGCCACATCGTCGAGGAGATGGGCGACCTCCGCCTGGATGACGTGCGCCTGCTCGCGCATGCGCTGATCCCGGGTGATCGAGCGCACCACCTGGATGGCGAGGGTGAGCAGCGACGGCGAGACGATCACCACCCGCGATCGATGCGCCCGCTGCACCACGTCGTCGAAATGCTCGTGCAGGTCGGCGAAGATCGATTCCGACGGCACGAACAGGAAGGCGATGTCCTGCGTCTCGCCGGGGACGAGATACTTGTCGGCGATGTCGCCGACGTGGCGCAGCACGTCGCGCCGGAAGCCCTGCGCCGCCCGGTCGCGCAGCTCGTCGTCGACCGCGTCGTGGAAGGCGCTCCAGGATTCGAGCGGGAACTTGGCGTCGACCGCGAGATCGGGCGCCCCCGTCCCCATGCGGATCAGGCAGTCGGGCCGGACCCCGGTCGACAGTGTCGCCTGAAAGGCGTAGGCGTCGGCCGGCAGCGCATCGGCGACGATCGCCTCCATCCGCCCCTGACCGAAGGCGCCGCGCGCCTGCTTGTTCGCCAGGATCGAGCGCAGCTGCACCACCTCGCCGGAGAGCTCGGCCATGCCGCGTTGCGCCCGGTCGATGACGGCGAGCCGTTCGGCGAGCTTCGACAGATTGTCGTGCGTCGCCCGCCCCTGGGTGGCGAGCGTGTCGCCGAGGCGATGGGAGAGGCCGTCGAGCCGCTCGGAGAGGCCGCGCACCAGATCCGACTGCCGCGAGCCGAAGATCTCGGCCATGGTCTGCATCCGCCCGGTCGTCTCCGCCTGGAGGCGGGCCACCTCGGCGAGGCGCTCGTCGAGCTCGCGCGCCCGCTCCTCCGCCAGCGCCTCGCGCCGCGCCCGGCCCCGCGCCGCCGCCAGCGCGGCGAGGAGGAGGAGCAGAAGGAAGGCGAGAGCGATCGCCCCGGCGACGGTGGTCACCGTCGACTGAAGCGAGGCCATGTCGGCGACGAATCGGCGTAGCGCGTCCTGCATGGGAGGAAGCTAGCTCGAATCCGTTAAGAGATCCTGTTTTGTTCTCATGTTCCCCGCGCGGTTTCGATTGACCGACGCCCATCGCTCTCCTATCTGACGGCTCATGGCCAAGCTCGACATCATCACCCTTCCCGATCCCCGCCTGAAGCTCGTCTCCGAGCCGGTCACGACGGTCGACGCATCGATCCGTCGTCTGCTCGACGACATGCTGGAGACCATGTACGCCGCCCCCGGCATCGGGCTGGCGGCGATCCAGGTCGGTGTGCCCAAGCGCATCGTCACCATCGACGTGTCGCGCGAGGGCGAGGAGAAGGCGCCGATATGCCTCGTCAATCCCGAGATCACCTGGGTCTCGGAGGAGACGAACACCTATCAGGAGGGCTGCCTGTCGGTGCCCGAGCACTACGACGACGTCGAGCGCCCCGCCCGCTGCCGGGTGAAGTTCCTCGATCGCGACGGCAAAGCGCAGGAGATCGAGGCCGACGGCCTCCTCGCCACCTGCGTTCAGCACGAGATCGACCATCTCGACGGCGTCGTCTTCATCGACCACCTGTCGCGTCTGAAGCGCGAGCGCATCGCCAAGCGCTTCCTGAAGCAGGCCAAGCTCGCCGGCCGCGCCACCGCCGGCCGTTTCGGCATAGGCTGAGGCGAGGCCGGCGCGGTTCACGACGCTCGTCCACGCCGACACGACAGCGGGCGGGTGGGTGCGCGATGGTTCGAGACGGGCCTGCGGCCCTCCTCACCATGAGGCGCTCCCGAATACTCGAATGAACACGAACGCCTCATGGTGAGGGCCGCAGGCCCGTCTCGAACCATCGCGCGCCCGCTTCGCGGCGCTCCGCGTCACGCCAGCACGTCGAGCCACACGACGAGCAGCAGGAACGCCCCCATCAGGCCGCGATAGACGACGAAGGGCCAAGCGGAGAAGCGCTCCATCACCTTCATCAGCGTCCAGATGGCGACGAAGGCGGAAAGCGAGGCGGTGGCCAGCCCCACCCCCAGCACCTCCCAGCCGTGCGCGTCGAGCCCGGCCTTGCGCAGCTCGAGCAGCTCTTTGACGCCCGCCCCGGTGATCGCCGGCAGGCCGAGCAGGAAGGAGAAACGCGCCGCGTCCTCGCGCTTGAGGTTCATGAACAGCGCTGCCGTCAGCGTCGAGCCGGAGCGCGACACGCCGGGGATCAGCGCCCCGACCTGAGCGAGCCCGACGACCACGGCGTCGCGCAGGCGGATGTCCTCGAACGAGCGCTTGTGCTTGCAGACGAGTTCGGCCAGCGCCAGCAGCACCGCCATGCCGAGGCTCGCCGCGCCGATCACCCACAACTCGCGCAACGGCGAGCCGCAGGCGTTGAGCGTCTTCTTCAAGAGGAGACCGCCGATCACGATCGGGATGGTGGCGATGACGATGCCCACCGCCATCCGGAACTCGAAGGTCCGGTAGTCGCCGGTCTGGGTCGAGGCGTAGGCGCCGCGGCCGACCCGCCACAGGTCGCGCCAGAAATAGGTGATCACCGCGAAGAGCGCCGCGAGCTGCATCGCCGCCGAGAAGGCCGAGCCGGGATCGGGCCAGCCGAGAAAGGTCGGCACGATGCGCATGTGCGCGGTGGAGGAGATCGGCAGAAGTTCGGTGATCCCCTGGACCACCCCGAGAATCGCCACCTTGGTGGTCCCCAGGTCGACGAAACCGGTGTCGATGCCGTTGGTGCAGGCGGTCGCCATGACGTTGGATCCGATCGCGAAAAAATTTTCGGCTGTTTTCGCAGGCTCCGACACCCTCGAGGCCTCGTCGTGGCATGTCCCCCGACCGCGACGGGCCGACGAAGGCGCGGAATTCCGCCATTCTGCTCCGCGCATGGTTTCCAGAGTCTTTCTGGCCTCCGGTAAAATTCGAGGGATCGAGCAAATCTTCAGATAATGAGTATAAATAGAGTATTGATTCGATCAAAGAAACTCAGACCCATTATTTGACGTCGATATAATTCGAGTGTGCGAAGTTACCATCACTGGGATGTGGGGTAACTTCGATATGATGACGAAGAACATCTGGGGATGCGCGATTTTTGCAGCGTCGATGCTGATCGGCACGGTAGCTCACGCGCAGGTTCAACAGCTACCGAAGCCGAAGGCCGGCGTGATCGCGTCGCGGCTTCCTGCGACCACCAACGCACTGCCGGTCGGTGATGCCCGTCCGGTGTGGGGTTGGGTCGACTTCTGTCGCCGCATGCCGGCCGAATGCCGCGCCGAACGGGCCCGCGCGCAGGACGTCCGCCTCGACTCCCGCACCTGGGGGGTGCTGGTCGAGGTCAACCGTTCGATCAACGCCGCCATCGAGCCGGTCACCGATCAGGATCACTGGGGCGTTCCCGACCGTTGGGACTATCCGACCGACGGCAAGGGCGATTGCGAGGATTACGTGCTCCTGAAGCGCAAGATCCTCGTCGAGCGCGGCTTCCCGCGTCAGGCGCTGCTCGTCACCGTGGTCATCGACAACAACGGCGACGGCCATGCGGTGCTCACCGTCAGGACCGACCACGGCGACTTCGTCCTCGACAACATGCGTGACGACGTTCGCTCCTGGGTCGGAACCGGCTATCGCTTCGTCAAGCGCCAGTCGCAGGAGGACCCCAACCGTTGGGTCGCTCTCGACGACGGCGTCGCGGCTCCGGCTATGGTGGCGGCTCACTGAGCCGCCCCGCGGCGAAAGGCCGAGACCAGGGTCGATCCGCGCGTGCCGCATGGCTGCCGAATCCTCGCCCGGTTTTCGCCACGATCCGAGCAGCGTCGCGCGACTTTCGAAAAACGACTGCGACGCGGGGGAAAACGGAAAGTTTCCGACCTCCCGGAGCCGTTCATGAAGGGTTAACCAGTTCCGTCGAAGTCATGCGAAATATGCATGGCAGAGGCTGTCCAGACCGCCTTCAAAATAGGCAGTCTCCTGTCTATCTGAGAGGCATCGAAAGGCACGGTGCAGCCGTCGGGGTTCCGACGACGACGTGCGGAACAAGGGGGGACCGCAGGTCTCCGGGGTGAAGGTCATGTCGATCTATTCGTTCGCCAACCATGTTCGTTCCTCCGTGGAGCGTTACCGTAGCTATCGTCGCGCCGTGCGCGAACTGTCGGCCCTCGACGACCGTCAGCTCTGCGACATCGGCCTCGTGCGCAGCCGCATCGAGGAAGCCGCGCGCGGTGGCGTGCACTGATCGTCGATCCGTCGACGACGACCGAAAAGGGCGGCGTGAGCCGCCCTTTCGCTTTTCCGGGCCTTCGATCGTGCCCCTCGCCCGTCGCGTGCCACCGGGACCGGGCGCGAACCTCGTCGACTCGACCGTTCGCGATGGCTCGCCCGTCTCGCGAGCGGTCTCTCGGAGCCGCCGTGCGCTCCGCCGACCCTCGACTTGGTTGACGAAGTCTCGAGAAACGGCGTCGACATCACCCCGTCGCGGTGCCACCGATGCATGGCCCTCATGGCAGCTGCGCGTCCTGCGCGGGTGAGATGACCGCATTTGCCGCTGTCTGCCGCTGCTTCGGTCGACTGTGTGACCCATTTGGGCTGGACGGCGGCCGTGTCGCGGGCGACTCTGCCATCGAGCGTGAACCGCCGCGGACCGTCTCGAGCCCGTCACCATCGCGACGATAGGTGGGGATCCGGCCTTCGTCGGCGTATGCGAACAGGGAGCCTGTCCATCGTGAACGTCATTCGCATCGTCCCCGACCCGCGTCCCCTCATCGAGCAGAGCTTCCGCCTCGGCGAGAGCCCGATCTGGGACGACCGGCGCGAACGCCTGTTCTTCGTCGACATCGCCGCCGGCGAGATCCATCACCTGACCGCCGAAGGCTCGTCGCACCGCATGTGGTACGCGCCGCCGCCCGACCGTCCGACCGCTCTCGGTCTGACCACGGCGGGGCGTCTGGTGGTCGCCCTGACCCGTTCTGTTGTCTTCCTCGATCCCGACACCGGCGCCTGGGAGACCCTCGCCGAGATCGACGTCGGCCTCCACACCACCCGTCTCAACGACGGCAAGGTCGGTCCCGACGGCGCCTTCTGGGTCGGCTCGATGGACGAGCGTCCGCCCGAGGAGCGCCAGCCGATCGGCGCGCTCTTCCGCGTCACGCCCGACGGGCGGGTCGAGAAGAAGCTCGACGGGCTGACGGTCGCCAACGGCCTCGCCTGGTCGCCGGACGGCACCACCATGTGGCTCGCCGACAGCCGCGGGCCGTGGATCGACCGCTTCGACTTCGATCCGGCGACCGGCGAGATGTCGAATCGCACGCGCTTCGCCACGCTCGACGACGCCATGGGCCGCCCCGACGGCTGCACCTGCGACGCCGCCGGCTTCTACTGGAGCGCCGGCGTCACCGCCGGCCGTCTCAATCGCTTCGCCCCGGACGGCCGGCTGATCGAGTTCTGGGAACTGCCGGTCGCCTGGCCGACCATGCCGTGTTTCGGCGGCGAGGGTCTGCGCACCCTCTTCGTCACCTCGCTCGCCCGTCCGGGGGTCGAGCAACCGGCTTCCGCCCGCCTTCCGGCCGGCACGGTGATCACCCTGCCGGCGCAGATCTCCGGCCTGCCACCGGCGCGTTTTCCCGATCCGCGCGGCTGATGCCGGCGGGCATCGAGCCCGACCGGGTCGATCCGCTCGACGAGACATGAAAGAAGGGGCCCGCGGTGGATGCCGCGGGCCCCTTCTTTCGTGTCTCGATCGGTGCGGACGCCGTCAGGCGGCGGCGACGTCGGAGAGGAAGTGGTCGATCGCCTTCTCGAGATCGCCCGCGGTGTGCGCCACCCGTTGGGCCGCTTCCGCCACGGTGTTCGAGGCGTGCGAGGTCTCGGACGCCGCGTCGGTGACGCCGGTGATGTTGTCGGCGGCGGTGCGCGTGCCGCGCGCCGCTTCCGATACGTTGCGGGCGATCTCGGCGGTGGCCGCGCCCTGTTCCTCGACGGCGCCGGCGATGGCCGTGGTGAAGGCGTTCACCTCTTCCATGATGCGGGCGATGTCGGCGATCGCGTCGACGGCCGACCCGGTGGTCGCCTGGATCGACGAGATCTGGCTGGAGATCTCCTCGGTCGCCTTGGAGGTCTGGTTGGCCAGCGACTTCACCTCCGCCGCGACGACGGCGAAGCCCTTGCCCATCTCGCCGGCGCGCGCCGCCTCGATGGTGGCGTTGAGGGCGAGCAGGTTGGTCTGTTCGGCGATGTCGCGGATCAGACCGACGACGGCACCGATCCGGCCGGCCGCTTCGGCGAGCTCGCCGACGGTGTGGTTGGTGGTGCGCGACACCTGGGCGGCACGCTCCACCACCTCGGTGGTGCGTGTCACCTGACGGCCGATCTCGTTGACCGAGGCCATCAGTTCCTCGCCCGCGGTCGCCACGCTCTCGACGTTGGCGGAGGCTTCGCGAGACGCTTCGGCCGCGTCGCCGGCGCGGCCGGCCGTCTCCGTGGCCACCGTCGTGAGCGTCTGCGCCGTGCCGTTCATCTGTCGCATGTCCTCGCCGACCGAACCGATCAGGCCGCCAACGCGATCGCGGAAGCCGGCGATCAACGCTTCGATCTTCTGTTCGCGCGCGTGCTTGGCGGCGTTCTCGCGATCGGAGGCCCCGGCCAGTTCGCGCCGCTCGATCTCCTGACGGCGGAACATCGCCACGGCCCGCGCCATTTCGCCGATCTCGTCGTTGCGCCCGGTGTCGATGTGGACGTCGAGGTCGCCATGGCCGAGCGCCGCCATCGCTCCGCGGACGGTGGCGAGCGGGCGGGTGACCGAGCGGACCATCAGGAAGGCGAAGGCGCCGATGGCGAGACCGAAGGCGAGCGAGGCGAGCCCCATCCGGATCGCCGAGGCGCGGAACTGTGCCTCGATGTCGTCGACCCACATGCCGGACCCGAACACCCATCCCCACGGTTCGAAGCCGATCACGTAGGTGAGCTTGGGCGTGGCTTCCGTGGCGCCCGGCTTCGGCCAGAGATATCCGACCTGCCCCTGACCGGCGGCGTCGACGACCTTGATCATCTCGCGGAACAGATAGAAGCCGTTGGCGTCCTTGGTGTCGGCGAGATTCTTGCCCAACACCTGCGGATTGGGATGCGCGACGATCAGACCGCTCTTGTCTTCCGCGAAGACGTAGTTGTCGCCGTCGTATCGCATCCGGGAGATCTGTTCGACGGCGAGGCGCTGCGCCTCTTCTTTCGAGATCTCGCCCTTGACGACGCGGTCGTTGGTCGATTCCGCCACACTGACCGCCATCTGGACCAGCCGGCGCAACTCTCCGGTCTTGTTCTGCTCCAGGCTGGCGTACATCGACCACAAGCCGATGGCGCCGACGGCGAGAAGGCCGACGACCGCGACGGCGGCGACGAGAAAGAGCCGTGCGGAGATCCCGCGAAGGCGTTGTGGCATGTCCGTGCCCCCTGGTGGCCATCGGTGCGATCCGCTCCCGATGGCCCGATTACCTGACCTGAGAACGCCGGGCGTGCGGATGACGGCACTGGTAACCCCCGTTCCATTCGCCATCATTCGGTGGCAATCGTTAATCATCGGCGAATGAGAAGATCTCGATTCGAATAAAATCCGAAAAATTCTTCGTCGACACGTTTCCGTCATCCTGCTTCGGTCGTTCCGAAATTCGAAAGGCCTGAAATAACAGCAATCGAGAAAGTTGGGTGGCTGTTCAGGAATGTAGAATGTGGGTTTCTCCATTCCCGGCAGTCGTGCCGTCGCGGAATGGGCCATCTGTTACCTAAGGTGAGGGTGGTGAAGTCATACGCACAAAAGCGCATGCATCAGTAGTTGCAATTCGGAAATGAATGCTATCGGAAAGTATTTTTCCAGTCGGACCGATGTGATGTGCGTCGAGGCGGGGTTGTCGCACTCTCGGTGGCGACCCGCCCTCGTCGACGTTCGCGGCCGGGGCCGCCGATCCCCCGCCTCGGCGGGATCTCGCGGCCGGCGTGACCGGTCCGATCGGCGATCCCGCGACCGGAAGCCGAGACCCTGCGGGCGACTTCCGAGCGGGCTGCGACGCCCCGGAGGTTCGCGTCGGTGCGATTTCCGTGAGCCGCTCAGCCCTCGGCGGTGACGGGGCGATCGCTGCCGAGCGGTTCGCCGTGGCCGATCACCCGCCTCACCGCCCGTCGCGTCGCCCGGACCGAGCGCTCGACGTCGTCGATCGCCGTGTGGAGGTCGGCGATGCTGATCGAAGGTTCGGCGCGGCAATGGAAGTTGACGATGATGCCCTCTTCGGTCGCCCGCACCCGCACCGCATGGACCTCGCGCACCACGCCGCCGCGCTCCGCCGCTTCGGTGAGGTCGCGGGTGATCTCCGCCACCGTCGCCCGATCGGCGTCGAACCCGGCCAGCCGGTCGACGGTGATCGGCTCGATGTGGGTCTCCACCTCGACGCCGGGTCCCAGTTCGTCGGCGATGGCGTCCTCGAGGTTCGAAGCGATGTCGTGCGCCGTCTCGAGCGGCATCCGTCCGTCGACCTCGAGATCGAAGGAGACCGACAGGCGTTCGTCGGGAAGCGACTGCACGGTGAGATGATGAATGGCGAGAGCCCGGTTGCGGGCGATCACCATGATGCGCTCGTGCACCGTCTCGTCGTCGAGGGCGCGCGGATGGATCACCACCGAGGTCTCCGCCTCCGGCATCTCGCTCGCGAGTGCCGTCAGGATCGCGCTCTTGATCTCGGCCGTGTCCTCGAGCGACCGCGTCCGGCTCACCGCGACGTCGAGATCGACGAAGACCATCGGCCCGGAGGGGCGCGCCCGGACGCGCTCGACCAGCACCACGCCGGGAACCCGGTCGACGATGTCGCGCAGCCGGTCGGCCACCCCCTCGGGCGCCGCGTCCATCAGCGAATCGATGGTGCGTTTGCCCAACCGCCAACCGGCGAGGCAGATGAAGCCGGAGACGCCGATCGCCGCGATCGCGTCGCCGAGCGGGAAGCCGAAATAGACGAAGCCGAGACCGACGAGCACCACGGCCGAGGACCACATGTCCGAGGAGAAGTGCAGCGCGTCGGCCTCGAGCGCCTGACTGTTGGTCGCCTTCGCCACCTTCTCGAGATGGCGGGCTCGGAAGAAGTCGACGACGATCGACGTCACCACGACGCCGATCGCGACGAAACCGACCTCGACCTCACCGCCGTGGCCGACGAGCCGCTGCGTCGCCTCCCAGATGATCCAGCCCGAGGCGACGAACAGCAGGCCGGTCTCCGCCAGTGCCGCGACGCTCTCGATCTTGGCGTGACCGTAGTGGTGTTCGTCGTCGGCCGGCTTGTCGGCGATCTTCACCGCGAAATAGGTCATCACCGTCGCGCCGACGTCGAGCAGACCGTGGATCGCCTCCGAGAGCAGGCCGAGCGAGCCGGTGAAGACCGCGGCGACCGCCTTGGCGATCGTCAGCGCGGTGCTGGCGAAGATCGACGACAGCGCCGCCGTCTCTTTCTCCCGGGAATGATTTTCAGAGGCGCTCGCGGTCATTTTTCCACGTCCGTTCAAAGGGATGAGCGCATCTAGGCGCGATCGCCCCGCGGTTCAAGTGCGAAACCCGCCCGCCGCCGCGAAAGCGCGACGACCTCCGCCCGATCGCCACGCATTCGGCACCGCGCATCCTTTGCGTCGCAACATGTATTGCGGCGCGGCAACACTCGGTGATTCCCGGTGGTCGATCTCCTATCGCCGCTGGTGGCGCCGCCCGTCGCCGGATATTAACCACGCGGAAGCGTGACGCGGCGTAGGGTCGTGACGCGAATCACCCTCACCGACCGCCCTCGATCCCGATCGGACCCGACGATGCGCGCCGCGATCCTCACCCGTGCCCTGGCCGTTGCCGCCGTGACCTCCTCGCTCGCCGCGCCCGCGGTGGCGGCCGAAGACGCCGAGACGTCCCTGCGCACCCTCTATCGCATCGCGCTCTCCGCCGACATGTGCGGCTTCCCGATGCAGAAGCGGCAGGCCGAAGTGCTCGGCAAGGCGATCGACAAGGCGCTCGCCGAGAGCGGTCTCGACGAGGACAAGGCCGAGGCGCTCTACAACACCGTCGACACCGGCCTCGAGGCCGAAGGGTGGGACAAGGTCTGCGCCCAGAAGGGCGACTGGGCCCGCGACTACCGCGCCGTCCTCGCCGCCAAGACCGAGTGATCCCGCGCCCGGCCGCACGGCCCGGCGCCTCCCGTGACCTTCGACGATCTCGTACCGAGAGGATGAAGTTCCGACCTGTTCGGAACTTCTCCGCGAAGGCGAGCCCGAACGGGCGTCGGCCGGTCGGGCCGTAACCCACGAAATTCCGACGAGTCCGAATTTCGTGAACTCGGTATCACCGTCGCCGCGCCAGGAACTCCGGGCCGCGGCCGAGGATCTTCTCGTCGATGGCGCCGATCACCCGCCGATCCTTGTCGGGATAGTCGAACAGCAACAACACGTGGCGGATGGCGTTCAGCTTGAGCCGGCGTTTGTCGTTGCCGAGCACCACCGTCCACGGCGCCCCGTCGGTGTGGGTCGTCTCCAGCATGCGGTCGCGGGCGCGGGTGTAGTCGTCGTATTTGTCGACCGCCGCCAGATCGATCGGCGACACCTTCCATACCTTGAGCGGATTGTGTCGCCGGTCGTGGAAGCGGGAGAGCTGCATCTCGCGCCCGACGTCGATGTAGAACTTGACCAGCCGGATGCCCTCGTCGGTCAGCATGTCCTCGAAGCGCGGCGCTTCTTTGAGGAACATCTCGGTCTGTTCGGGGGTGCAGAACCCCATCACCGGCTCGACGCCGGCGCGATTGTACCAGGAGCGGTCGAACATCACGACTTCGCCGACGGTCGGCATGTGGCCGACGTAGCGCTGGAAGTACCACTGCCCCCTCTCGGTGTCGGTGGGCTTGGGCAGGGCCACCACGCTGGTGCGGCGCGGGCTCATGTACTGGCGGAAGGCGCCGATCAGCGAGCCCTTGCCGGCCGCATCGCGCCCTTCGAAGACGACGACGATGCGCTCGCCCTTGTCGATCGCCCAGGTCTGCAGCTTCACCAGTTCGATCTGCAGCGCCTCGAGTTCGTCGTCGAATCGATCCTCGTCGTAGGCCTCGTCGTAAGGAAAGTCGCCCGAGCCGAAGGCGTTCTTCTTCACCCAGTCCGGCAGCCGGGGATCGTCGAGGTCGAATTTTCGGATCGTCGAACCATTGTTTTCGACCTTCGCGAGATCGTCGTCTCTTCCGGCTTTCTTCTTGTCGTGGTGATGCTCACCCATGGACATCGCCCTTCCCGATTCGCCGGCCATATCCGGCGTTGCGACGAAGTGACGGCCGCATCCGTCTCCGCGACACTATCATCGTCGCGCGTCGGTGCGAGCCCCCGGCAGCCGAGAGAGGGCGGGTAGGATGTCCGGCGGTGAGAACGAAACGGCGACGACGATGGCGAACGGCACGAAAGAACCAGGCGCAGCTCGGGGCGCGGGGACGGACGGCGAGAGCCGAAACTTCGCCGAACTCGCGGCCCTCTCCGGCGCCGAAGCCGGCATGGTGGCGGTGATCGACGCCCTCGACGATCCTTGCGTTCTGATCGATGCGGGCGGCATCGTCGCCCACGTCAACGCCGAGGCGCGCGCCCGCTATCCCGGCGTCCGCCCCGGCGATCCCCTGGTCTTCCGCCTGCGTTTCACCGTGCTCCACGATGCCTTCGCCCGTGTCGTCGCCGAGGCGCGGCCCGAGACCGTCGAATGGCAGGAGAAGGTGCCGACCGATCGCTGGCTCGAGGCCCACCTCGCCCCGATCCATCGCCCGGTGGCCGACGGCGAGACGGACGCGGGGCCGCCGAGCTGGGTGCTCCTGCGCATCGAGGACCTGACCGAGACGCGCCGAGTGGAGCGCATGCGCGCCGACTTCGTCGCCAACGCCAGCCACGAGTTGCGCACCCCGCTCACCGCCGTCATCGGCTTCCTCGAGACCCTCCAGGGACCGGCGCGCGACGACGCCAAGGTGCGCGACCGCTTCCTCGGCGTCATGGCCGAACAGGCCGGGCGCATGAAGCGCCTGATCGACGACCTCTTGTCGCTCTCCCGCCTCGAGATGCGCGCCCACGTCCGCCCCGAGGCGACGGTCGATCTCTGCGAGATCCTCCGGCAGGTCGCCGATCTGGTGTCGCCGGCCGCCTCCGCCGCCGGAGTGGATCTGCAACTCTTCGGCTGCGAGACGCCGCGGACGGTGCGCGGCGACCGCGAGGAATTGCTGCAGGTCTTCACCAATCTGATCGAGAACGGCGTGAAATACGGCGGCTCCGGCGGTCGCGTCGAGGTCACCGTCGCCACCGACCCGGCCGACGCGCGCCTCGTCGTCGCCACCGTGCGCGATTTCGGCGAAGGCATCGATCCGGTCCACCTGCCGCGGCTCACCGAGCGCTTCTATCGCGCCCACACCGAGAAGGCCGGCGCGACCCGCGGGACCGGCCTCGGCCTCGCCATCGTCAAACACATCGTCACCCGCCACGGTGGCCGGCTGACCATCGAATCCGTACCCGGCGAAGGGTCCACCTTCTCCGTGCGCCTCGATCGGCGCGTCATCGCCTCGGCGAAGAGCGAAGACGGACAATAGGTTGAACCGTCACGAAACTGTCGTTTGCGTGTCATAGAAGAGGGGCCGTCGAGGCGACCCGCCGCACCTTCGCCGGTGCGCATGTCGACCGGCGACGGCGGGCGGGGCGAAGGCGTGGCCCACCCCGATGAGGAGAGCATCCGATGACCGATCACATCGTCAGTTCCTATGATCAGGAACTCCAGGGTCTCGCCGGCCAGATCGCCGAGATGGGCGGCATGGCCGAGGGTCTGGTGGCCGACGCCATCACCGCTCTGGTGCGCGGCGACACCGCGCTCGCCCAGAAGGTGATCCTCTCCGATCAGCGCCTCGACCGGCTGCAGCATCAGGTCGAGGAACAGGCGATCCGCATCATCGCCAAGCGCCAGCCGATGGCTCGCGACCTGCGCGAGATCTTCGGCGCCATGCGGGTGTCGGCCGATCTCGAGCGGGTCGGCGACCTCGCCAAGAACATCGCCAAGCGTGTCGTCGCCATGGGCGGTGTCGTCCAGATCAAGCGCATCGTCATCGGCGTCGAGCATCTCTCCGAGATCGCGCTCGAGCAGTTGAAGAACGTGCTCGACAGCTACACCTCGCGCGACGCCGCCGAGGCCATGGCGGTGCGCAATCGCGACGACCAGATCGACGCGCTCTACACCTCGCTGTTCCGCGAACTCCTCACCTACATGATGGAGGATCCGCGCAACATCACCTTCTGCACCCACCTCTTGTTCTGCGCCAAGAACGTCGAGCGCATCGGCGACCACGCCACCAACATCGCCGAGATCGTCCACTACGTGGCCACCGGCGAACAGCTTCTCGACGAGCGCCACAAGATCGACGAGACCGCGGACATGCCGCCGGTGGCACAGGGCTGAGACGGGGACGGGCGATGGCGCGCGTGTTGATCGTCGAGGACGAGGAGGCGCTCGGTCTCCTCCTGCGCTACAACCTCGAAGCGGAGGGCTACGACGTCGAAGTCGTCACCCGCGGCGACGAGGCCGACACGCGGCTGAAGGAGTCGGTTCCCGATCTCCTCATCCTCGACTGGATGCTGCCCGGCCTCTCCGGCATCGAGCTGTGCCGCCGCCTGCGCGCCCGCCCCGAGACCGAGCGCCTGCCGATCATCATGCTCACCGCCCGTGGCGAGGAGAGCGAGCGCATCCGCGGTCTCGCCACCGGTGCCGACGACTACGTCGTCAAGCCGTTCTCGACGCCGGAACTGATGGCCCGCGCCCGCGCCATCCTGCGCCGCGCCCGCCCCGAACTCGTCTCCACCGTGTTGAAGGCCGGCGATCTCGAGATCGATCGCGAGACCCATCGGGTACGCCGGTCGGGGCGCGAGATCCATCTCGGCCCGACCGAATACCGCCTGCTCGAGTTCCTCATGCAGTCGCCCGGCCGGGTCTACTCGCGCGAGCAACTGCTCGACGGCGTGTGGGGCATGGACGTCTATGTCGACGAACGCACCGTCGACGTCCACATCGGCCGCCTGCGCAAGGCGATCAACCGCACCCGCGATCGCGACCCGATCCGTACCGTCCGCGGTTCCGGTTACGCCTTCGACGACCAGTTCACCGCCTCCGCCGGCTGACGGTCGGCGCGGTCCGGACCCGGTCCGCCTCGCATCGCCCGCTCCCGAAACGAAAGAGAGCCCGGAGGATCGCCTCCGGGCTCTCTTCGCGTTCGCTGCGGCCGACGGGGTCTCAGCCCCGCATCATCCGCCTGTCCTTGCGGCGGTCGGAGACCGGCTGATAGGCGATGCGGGCGTGGTAGCCGCAGTAGGGGATGCCGACGTCGGAGCGACGGGCGCAGAAGTGGAAGTCGGCGGCGCTCGGGTCGCCGATCGGCCACTTGCAGGTCTGCTCGTTGATCTGCAGCACCGAGGCGTTGGCGATCAACGGCTCCTCGGAGAGCGAATAGATCGCCGGCTGCGGCGCCGGCTGGGGGCGGGCGACGGGCGCGGAATCGGCCTTCAGCGCCACCGCGCCGATCGACACCGGACCGCCGGAGGCGCGTCCCGACGACGTCGCCGGCCGGCTCGCCGGCTTCTTCGGACGGGCCGCCTGCGGCTGCGGCGCCTTGGCCCGGCCGGAGAGGCCGAGACGATGCACCTTGCCGATCACCGCATTGCGGGTGACACCGCCGAGTTCACCGGCGATCTGACTGGCGGAGAGCCCTTCGCTCCACAGCTTCTTCAAGAGCTCGACCCGCTCGTCGGTCCAGGAGATCATCGCGTCCTCGCTGTCGGTGTGCGCACCCCGTCTTCGAATCCCTCTCCATCCGGAGGGATCCTCCGGTCGACGTGGGGGTTCCACGCCGGACGAACGATGGCGGGAGACTCGGGGACTGAGGGTACGCCGCACGAGATGTCGTGCTTAATGAAAGGTAAACTACACTATCCGTAGACTCGGCTTCAACCCGCCGGCCGTCGCTTTCGGTGGATGAACGATGCCTTTTCCCCAGCCTTGAGTCCGATCTGCAACAGCGGGTGCTCGACGTCTCGCCCACGCGCGCCGCGACCCTCCGCCGCCGTCGCCGCGGCGAATTCGAAGGCGCGGAAACGTTGACATTTCCGGCCGTTCTCCTGCATTATGCGGGCGAAACCCGGTGCCGCCGTCGAGGCGGCATCGTTCGTTTTCGGCCCTCCGTTCCGTGACGTCCGGATGGGCCGTTCCAACCGAAATCGGGATGTCGGACCTCGGCGTGCCCGGTCGCGGATCTCGGCTCCTCGCATCGGGAGACGGGACCCTCCGCGCCGCCGCCGTGGATTTCGCTTTCCCGGACACGATCGCCGGAGACGTACCATGACCGAGACCTCGCTCTTCTCGACCTTCGCTCGGGCCGATCTCGCCTTCGAGCGAGGCGAGGGCGTGTGGCTCGAGACCGCTTCGGGCGAGCGCTATCTCGACATGATGGCCGGCATCGCGGTCAACGCGCTCGGCCACTGTCATCCCCATCTCGTCGCCGCCCTGAAGGATCAGGCCGAGAAGCTGTGGCACGTGTCGAACGTCTTCGCCGCGCCCCATCAGGAGCGTCTCGCCCGTCGCCTCACCGAGACCTCCTTCGCCGACCGGGTGTTCTTCACCAACTCGGGCGCCGAGGCGCTCGAATGCGCCATCAAGACGGCGCGTCGCTGGCAGTGGTCGAAGGGCCGGCCGGAGCGCTATCGGCTGATCACCTTCGAGGGCGCCTTCCACGGCCGCACGCTGGCGACCATCGCCGCCGGCGGCCAGGAGAAGTACCTCGAAGGCTTCGGCCCCAAGGTCGAAGGCTTCGACAGCGTCGAGGGTTTCGACGAGGCCGCGGTGCTCGCCGCCATCGGTCCGGAGACCGCCGGCATCCTGATCGAGCCGATCCAGGGTGAAGGTGGCGTGCGGCCGGCGCCGGCCTCCTTCCTGTCCTGGCTGCGCAATCTCTGCGACGAACTCGACCTGCTGCTGATCTTCGACGAGGTCCAGTGCGGCCTCGGCCGCACCGGCCACCTGTGGGCCTATCAGTCGGTCGGCGTCACCCCGGACATCCTCGCCTCGGCCAAGGGCATCGGCGGCGGCTTCCCGCTCGGCGCCTGCCTCGCCACCGAGGACGCCGCGTCCGGCATGACCGCCGGCACCCACGGCACCACCTACGGCGGCAACCAGCTCGCCATGGCGGTCGGCAACGCCGTTCTCGACGTCGTCCTCGCCCCCGGCTTCCTCGACGAGGTCAAGCAGAAGGGTCTGAAACTCAAACAGAAGCTCGCCTCGCTGGTCGATCTCCACGACGGCATCTTCGAGGAGGTGCGCGGCGACGGCCTGCTGCTCGGCCTGAAGTGCCGGGTGCCGGCGGCGCGCGCCGTCGCGGCGATGCGCGAGAGCAAGCTGCTCACCGTCGGCGCCGGCGACAACGTCGTCCGTTTCCTGCCGGCCCTGGTGGTCGGCGATGCGGAGATCGACGAGGCGGTGGCGCGGGTCGAAGCGGCCGCCCATGCCCTGGAAAGTGGATACGGACTCGGCGAGAAGGGAGCCGCGGCGTGATGTTGAAGAGCGGTGAACGTCATTTTCTCGATCTGACCGACGTCTCCGGCGCCGAGTTGCGCGCCATCATGGAGGAATCGAAGCGCCTGAAGAGCGTCCGCGACGGCGCCTTCGCCAACCAGGGTCCGCTCGCCGGCAAGGTGCTGGCGATGATCTTCGAGCGTCCCTCGACCCGCACCCGCGTCTCCTTCGACGTCGGCATGCGCGAGCTCGGCGGTCAGACGGTGATGCTCACCGGCGAGGAGATGCAGCTCGGCCGCGGCGAGACCATCGCCGACACCGCCCGTGTGCTCTCCCGCTACGTCGACGCCATCATGATCCGCATCCTCGATCACGACGCGCTGAAGGAACTGGCGGCCAACGCCACCGTGCCGGTGATCAACGGCCTGACCAAACATTCCCATCCCTGCCAGATCATGGCCGATATCCTCACCTTCGAGGAGCATCGCGGCCCGATCGCCGGCAAGACGGTGGCCTGGACCGGCGACACCAACAACGTGCTGGCCTCGTGGATTCACGCCGCGGCGCGCTTCGACTTCAACCTGCGCATCGCCACCCCGCCGAGCCTCGCCCCCAAGACCGACATCGTCGCCTGGGCTCGCAAGAACGGCGCTTCGGTGCACCTCACCACCGACGCCCACGAGGCGGTCGACGGCGCCGACTGCGTCGTCACCGACACCTGGGTGTCGATGGGCGACGACGAGAGCGAGCGCCGCCACAACCTGCTGAAGCCGTTCCAGGTCAACGGACGCCTGATGGCGGCGGCCAATCAGGACGCCATCTTCATGCACTGCCTGCCCGCCCATCGCGAGGAGGAGGTGACCGAAGAGGTGATCGACGGCCCGCAGTCGGTGGTCTTCGACGAGGCGGAGAACCGCCTCCACGCCCAGAAGGGCGTGCTCGCCTGGTGTCTCGGGGCGGTCGGAGCCTGATACCCTCGCAATGCCGGGGGCGACGCCCCATATCGACGCCAATCCGAGCCGGCCGGCCTCGTGACGAGGAGGCCGGCTCGCTTCTTTCCGTGAGCCCGAGACCGACATGAGCGACACCGCCGCCCTCGACACCGTCCTGCCCTTCGCCGTGCCCGAGCTCGACGTGCGCGGCCGTGTCGTCCACCTCGGCCCCGCCCTCGATGCCATCCTCGCCCGCCACGCCTATCCCGAGCCGGTCGCCCGCCTCCTCGCCGAGGCGATCGCGCTGACGGCACTGATCGGCACCTCGCTCAAGTTCCAGGGCCGCTTCACCGTCCAGACCCGCACCGACGGTCCGGTGTCGATGCTGGTGGTCGATTTCCAGACGCCCGACGGCATCCGCGCCTATGCCAGCTTCGACGCCACCGCGGTCACCGCCGCCATCGCCGAGGGTCGCGCCGCGCCGGCCGACCTGCTCGGCCGCGGCCACCTCGCCATGACCATCGACCAGGGCGGCGCGATGAAGCCCTATCAGGGCGTCGTCGTCCTCGACCACACCAGCCTCGAGGAAGTCGCCCACGTCTGGTTCACCCAGTCCGAACAGATCCCGACCCGCGTGCGTCTCGCCGTCGCCGAGGTGTTGACCCGCGACGGCGGCGGCGCGGCCCGCCACACCTGGCGCGCCGGCGGTCTGCTGCTGCAGTTCCTCCCCGAGAGCGAGGACCGCGTCCGCACCCGCGACCTCCACCCCGGCGACGCGCCGGAGGGTCACGAGGCCCACCACGTCGAACCGGACGAGGCCTGGGCCGAGGCCGAAGCCCTCGTCGCCACGGTCGAAGACGTCGAACTGACCGATCCGGAGGTCTCGGCCGAGCGGTTGCTCTACCGCCTCTTCCACGAACGCGGCGCCAGGGTCTTCGACCGCCAACCTGTGGTCGAACGCTGCCGTTGCTCGCGCGAGCGCGTCGCCGGCATGCTCGCCCAGTTCACCGCCGAGCAGGTCCACGACATGACCGTCGACGGCCACATCTCCGTCACCTGCGAATTCTGCTCGGCGAAATACGACTTCGATCCGAAGGACATCCGCCCGGCGGAATGAGCCGGCCTCACTTCGCCGGCGATCGGCGCGGGGCGGTCATGGCGACCACGCTCGCGACCACCGCGACGAGACCGATCCAGGCCGTCGGTTGCAGCCGTTCGCCGAGGAAGACGGCGCCGATGGCGACCCCGATCGGTACCCGCAGGTAGGCCTGCGCCGTCGTCCCGACGGTGCCGAGCGTCCGGATCAGGCGGAAATAGAGCGTGAAGGCGAGGGCGGTCGACGCCACCGCGAGCACCACCAGCGCCGTGAGCGACGCGGAGGAGGGCGAGATCGTCCACGGCCGTTCGACCACCACGGCGAGCGGGACCAGCGCCGCCGTGCCGACGATCAGCGTTCCGGCCGCCGGCACCATCGGGTCTTGCCCGTGGAAGCGCTTGCCCCAGATCGCCGCACCGGCATAGCAGATCGACGCCACCACGATCGCCAGATCGGCCACCACCTCGCGCCCGATCCCCGCCACCGCATCGCCGCCGACGATGAGGACGATGCCGGCGAGCCCGATGGCGACGCCGACCGCCGATCAATGGTCGACCCGCTCGTGGCGGGTGATCGTCGCGGTGATCAGGAAGGCGAAGATCGGCGTCGTGGCGTTGAGGATCACCGCCGGCCCGGCTTCGATCGTCTGTTCCGCCCAGGCGATCAGGGTGAAGGGCACGACGCTGTTGAGACCCGCCTGGACGGCGAAGTATCTCCAGGTGGCGCGGTTGCGCGGCATCGCGATGCCGCGGTGGGCGAGAACGAGCCAGAGCACCGCCCCGGCGGTCGCCGTCCGCGCCGCGATGAAGGTGATCGGCGGGATCGTCTCCACGCCGATGCGGATCAGCGTGTAGGAACCGCCCCACAGGGTCGCGAGCAGGAGCAGGAGGAGGAGTTCGCGCGGTCGCGAAACGGCGGCGGATTCGGTCATGGGAGCCTCGATCTCGAAGAACACCGGCCCTGATACGAAATTCGGAGGAATCCATCCGAATTTCGTATTCCGCTCGTCGAAGAGCCCGTCCGAACAAGGGCTTTCGACGAGTAGGATCCGGCATCGCGCAGCGATTTGCGGGATCCCGTATGAATAGTCCGCGCCCACACCGCGATGTTTCGGCCGGGACCGAAGCGTCGCCGGCTGACGGTGCCGAGCGATCGGTCTATCGTGGCGCGATGATCGAGGTCGTCGCCCCCACCACCGTCGCCTTCGCCTCCGCCAACACCGTCGCCGAGGTCGCCGCGGCGATCGGCGATCCGGTGCGCGCCGCCATGCTGATGGCGCTGATGGACGGTCGCGCCCGCACCGCCGGAGAACTCGCCGTCCTCGGCGGCATCACCGCCCAGACCGCCAGCGGCCACCTCGCCCGCATGGTCGAGGCCGGGTTGGTCGTGGCCGAGAAGCAGGGGCGTCACCGCTACGTCCGGCTCGTCGATCCGGCCGTCGCCGCGGCGTTGGAATCGCTGATGGCGGTCGCCGCGATCGCCCCGCCGCGCCATCGGCCGACCGGCCCGTCCGACGCCGCTCTGCGTGAGGCTCGCACCTGCTGGGACCACCTCGCCGGCCGTCTCGGCGTCGCCCTCGCCGACGCCCTGGCCCGTGACGGCCGGGTCGTTCTCGCCGACGGCGCCGCGCTGGTCACGGACGTCGGCGAAGCCTTCTTCTGCGACTTCGGCGTCGATCTCGGTCGGCCTCCGGCGGCGAGCCGCCGACCGCTCTGTCGCGCCTGCCTCGACTGGAGCGAACGTCGCCCCCATCTCGGTGGCCGGTTGGGCGCGGCTCTCCTCGACCGCTTTCTCGAACTCGGTTGGCTGGTTCCCGGCCCGCGCGATCGGGCGCTGCGTCTCACGCCACCAGGCCGAAGCGGTTTCGCCGAGAGCTTCGGCGTCGAGGTCAGCCGAGCGCCAACTTGAGGCCGACGAGCGCCAGCACCCCGGCGAGCAGCGGCCGCAGGATCCGCTCCGAAGCGCGCGGCGCCAAGAGGCTGCCGATCAGGATGCCGGGGATCGATCCGGCGAGAAGCTGGCCGAGTAGGACCAGGTCGACCGAACCGATCCACCAATAGCCCGCCCCGGCGATCAGGGTCAGCGGCACCGCGTGCGCGATGTCGGACCCGACCAGCCGCACCAGCGGCAGATTGGCGTAGAGGATCAGCAGCACGGTCATGCCGATCGCGCCGGCGCCGACCGACGAGATCGAGACGACGAAACCGAGCACCGCCCCGGTGATCACCGTCGCGATGGCGCGTGTCCGCGGCTTCGGCGTTTCCGAGAACCGCTTCTTCGCCCAGGCGAGGATCCGGGAGCGGAAGAGCAGCGAAATCGAGGTGACGATCAACGCCCACCCGAGGATGGTGGCGATCGACCTGCCCGCATCGCCATATGCCTCGATCCGCGACAGCACGAAGAGCGTCGCCGCCGTCGCCGGCACGCTGCCGGCGGCGAGGAGCCCGGTCACCGCCCAGTCGACCGAACGGTTGAAGCCGTGAGCCACCACGCCGGCGCTCTTGGTCAGGGCCGCGAACAGGAGGTCGGTGCCGACCGCCGTCACCGGATGGACGCCGAACAGCAGCACCAGCAGCGGCGTCATCAAGGAACCGCCGCCGACGCCGGTCATGCCGACGAGAACGCCGACTCCGAATCCGGCGGTGACGTGCGCCGGCTCGAGGAGGGTGAGGAGAGACAAGGGACGACGACCTTTCGGGCGACACGCCATCGGCCCGGTCGGCCGTCGGCCGCGAGCCGCGCGAGGGAGAGAAGCGTCGCCGCCGCGGCTGCCGCACCGCACCGACCGACGCCGTCGATCGTCTCCGATCATCCTGTCCCGCGGCCGCGCCGCCAAGGCAAGCGGTCCCGAAGTCGGCGGGCGAGGCGGCATGGATTTCCGATTCACGACCGGTCGGCGGAAGCCGCCCGGTTCCCGACGCACGTTTCCGGTGGTCTCACGCCGCCGGTGGCGCGAAACCGAGGGCGAAGCCGGCGAGCGTGTCGCAGGCGTGGGCGATGTTGCCCTTGAGCGTCGCCGGCGACGAGCCGCGCGGCCCGAAATCGTGGCTGCCGTCCTCGATCCACTCGAACCGCGTGTGCGGCCCGACCGCGAGGTCCTCGACCTCGCCGCGATTGCCGAACTCGTCGCGCTCGCCCTGCAGCACCAGCGTCGGCAACAGGCCGTTCGCCAGCGGCGCCAGCCGGATCTCCTCCGGCCGGCCGGGCCCGTGGAACGGATAGCCGAGGCAGGCGACGCCGACGACCGCGGCCGGCAGCGGCGCTCCCGCGGTCATCGTCGCGACGCGCCCGCCCATCGACTTGCCGCCGACGACGATCGGCCCGACTCGTTCGGGCGCGGCGGCGACCGCCTCGATCGCGGCGCGGAACTCGGGGATCAGCTTCTCCGCCTTGGGCGGCGGCGCCTTCTTTCCCGTCGTCCGTCGCTTCGCCATGTAGGCGAATTCGAACCGCGCGACCGTGATCCCGCGCGCCGCCAGCCCTTCGGCGATCCGCGTCATGAAGCTCGAATCCATCGGCGCACCGGCGCCGTGAGCGAGGAGGACGGTGGCGCGGGCGTCGTCGGCGACGGTCCACAGGAGGTCGGGCATCGAGGCGATCCGTTCGAAGGGTCAATAGTAGCTGCGCGGGAACCAGCGCAGATAGATCTCGGCGAGCTTGCCGTCCTCGGCGAGCCGCTGCAGCGCATAGTCGAGGGCGACCCTCAGGCGATGGTTGCCCTTCGCCACCGCGATCCTCAGGCCTTCGCCGAAATAGGCGCTCTCCAGCCAGGGGCCGCCGCGGAAGAGGCAGCAGCCGTGCGCGGTTTCGCCGTCGAGCCAGAAGGAGAGGGCGATGGCGTCGCCGAAATGCGCGTCGACCACGCCGTCGCGTAGCGCGTCGCGCGCCGCCGCCTCGTCGGGATAGGCGGCGATGCGCGATTTCGGGAAATTGTCGAGGATGAAGCGCTCGTGCGCCGAACCCGAGACCACCGAGATCCAGCGGCCGGTGAGCTGCTCCGGGATGGGCTCGAGCGTGGCGCCGTCACGCATGACGAAGCGGCCGGGCGTGGTCAGGTAGGCGGCGGAGGTCTCCAGCCGCTGCCGCATCTCCGCCGTCACCCTGAGGCCGGCGACGATGGCGTCGCCGCGCTTCTCCGAGAGCGCCGTGGCGAGATCGCCGAAGGGGCGCATCTGGATGGTGCAGGTGGCACCGAGTTCCTCGCACAGCATCCGCGCCAGATCGACGTGGTAGCCGGTCAGCCGCCCGCCGGAATCGAGGAAGCCGAAGGGCGGGAAGTCGCCGGAGGTAAGGAAGCGGATGGTGCCGACGTCGCTCGCCGGTTTGCGCGGCCGGCTCTCCGGATCCCAGAAATTGGGGAAGGGGACCCGCGGCAACGCCTGCTTCGCCACCGCTTTCGGCTCCTCCGCCGGGCTCGCCGGCGGCGGCGAGGCCACGGCGGGAGCGGGCGCCGGCTTCGCCGCCTCGACGGCCGGTGGCGGGCTCGGCGTCGGTTTCCGGTTCGTCTGCGCGAAAGACGATTGCGCCCACGTCAGTACGACTACCGAAGCGAGTAGAAACGCCGGTTTCGACGAGACAGAGCGGAGCATCGATGCAATCATGACGTGCCGTCGGTTGTGCCGTACACGGCTCTCGAGCCGCAGGATTCGTCCGGGCCCGACAATAGAGCAAGTTCCGATCAGGTTGGAACGACCCGATCGAAAAGAACCTGCTCCCGGAGGGGAGCGGGCCGGAAACCGATCCGGCGCGCGAGTGATGAGACCTGTGCGCGGATAGGTCTCGACGACCGTCATCTGACGTGATTCACTCA
>NZ_DAIPZB010000048.1:0-34285 GCF_036782435.1 Pinisolibacter sp.
GCTGGATGAAGCGGCTCGAGGCCCACGCGAAGGCTCGTCTCGCCCTCGAGGAGCCTTTCCTCCTGATGGGCGACTACAACGTCATCCCCGAGCCGCTCGACGCCCGGACGCCGAAGAACTGGCTCGGCGACGCGCTGTTCCAGCCGGAGAGCCGCGAGGCCTGGCGCCGCCTCCTCGGCCTCGGCCTCACCGATTGTCTGCGCGCCTCGACCGATGCCCAGGTCTTCACCTTCTGGGACTATCAGGCCGGCGCCTGGCAGAGGAACGAGGGCATCCGCATCGACCATGTGCTGGCGAGCCCGCAGGCCGCCGACCGGTTGAAGGGCGTCGGCGTCGACAAACACGTGCGCGGCTGGGACAAGCCCTCCGACCACGTGCCCGTCTGGGTGGAACTCGACGTCGGCTGAGGCCGGGCGCCCCGAGGCTTTTGCCGACGATGAAGAGGTGCACATGGCGCGGGATCGTATCGACGGCGGCTGTCTGTGCGGCGGGATCCGCTACCATCTCGCTCGCGTGCCGACCGACGTCGCCCATTGCCACTGCCGCATCTGCCGCCGCTCGGCGGGCGCGCCCTTCGTGACCTGGACGACGGTGGCGCGCGCCGATCTGACCGTCACCGGCGAGCTCAGCTGGTTCCGCTCCTCGACGCTGGCGAAACGCGGCTTCTGCCCGACCTGCGGCACCCAGCTGTTCTTCGCTCAGGAGGTCGTCGACGCGAAGGCCGACGCCGCCACCACCGCCCTCCCCCTCGCCGATGCGCCGCCGGCCGATCCGCGCGGCGCCGCGACCATCGACGTCACCGTCGCCTCGCTCGACGAACCCGACCGCGTCCGCCCGACCCGCAACATCTGGGTCGGCTCCCGCCTCGCCTTCCTGCACGGCTTCGACGCAGCCCTCCCCGACCACCCCGACGAGGGTGAATCGTAGCGTGCGATGAGCGACGCGAATTGCACCGGTCGCCCCCCCGAGGGGCGACCGGCGCGATCCGCGCTCCGCCGGAAAACGAAAAAGGCCGGCGCGCCTCTCGGCGCCCGGCCTCCGGATGCGCAGGTCGGCTCGCGCCGAACCCGTCACTGATTTCCCGCTTTGGCGATCCAATCCTGCGCCTGGGCGACGCCGAGGCGGCGCTCCTGCTCGCTCGCCACCGAGAAGGCCTGCTCCTGGGCGTCGCGGATCCAGTCCTCGCTCACGGCGTGGGCGTTGGCGCGCGCCACCGTCAGCCACATCAGCCCCTGCGCCGGACGGCGCGGCATGTCGTCGTCGCCGGTGAACAGCAACTGTCCGAGCAGCGCCTGAGCGCCGACGTGACCCTTCTTGGCCGCCACCTTGAGCCAGCGCGCCGCCTGCTTGGGGTCGCGCTCCTTCGACGCGGCGTCGAGATAGAGGCGGCCGAGATTGAACTGGGCGTCGGCATCGCCGAAGTAGGAGGCGGCGTAGGTGTAGATCTCCCGCGCCTTCTGCACGTTCGGACGGATCGCGGTGTTCTCGACACCCTTGAGATAGTAGCCGCCGAGCGCCACGAAGGCCGAGGCGACGAAAGCCGACTGCGGGCTCGTCGGACTGTCGTCGGCGTGGTTGTTGGCGACCTGATTGTAGAACTCGAAGGCCTTGGCGTCGTTCGCCGGCACACCGTCGCCGGTCTGATAGATGCGGCCGAGCTTCCACTGGGCGATCGGATGGCCGCTCTCCGCGGCGCGCTTGAGCTGCTCGATCGCCGCCTTGCGATCACCCTCGTAATAGAGGCGCGTCCCGGCGCGGAAGGCTTCGCTGGCGTTGATGGCGTTGCCGGCGACCGTCGGCCCGATCAGCTTCGGCGAGATCCCCGGCGGCAGCTGCGACAGCACCGGCGCGGGCGGCGCCGGGATGGCCGTCGGCGTCACCGGCAGCGGCGCCAGCGCCTGCACCGTCGGGATCAGCGGCTCGTCGTCCGCCACCCGGGCATTGGGATCGAGCGCCGACGCGGTGGTGGCCGACAAGGCCACGGCCGCGGTCAACAGACCGAAACGAAGGAACGTTCCACACCACATGACCGTTCTCGTCATCGTCCCGAACTCCCCGTCGACGCGACGGCGCCTGCCGCCGACAGGCGACGGGCCACACGTGGAGGATCGTTCGGGCATCTCGTTCATGATCCGCCACCGCAAACCGGGCGTCGGCCGATCCGAAACTGTTCGCCTCGTCTCCCCGCTGCACGGGGTCGAGGCTTTCATCATCAGGAGATAGGCGTCGTTTCCGGCGAAACTCGGGCCGGAAACGGGTCTTGTCTCGACAGCGGGCGACGAAGACGTCGACGGGTCGCACAACACGCCGGCCGGCCACACGGATCCCCGTACCGCCACCTCGACGATGTCGCGTCCCTTCGGCCGATCGACATCCACGCCACGCGTCTGCGAACCCAAGTCGGCTCTCCTCACCCTGCCCGGGATCCATCCCGGACGATCGCACGCTGGGTTCCATTTGTGACCGGAAAGCGGCGCGATCCCCCTGTCGAAAGCTCGGAGAAATTCATTGAAAATCGGTGTTGCAGTTTCGACACGGGAGTATCGCCGCACCTCCCGCCGCGACATGGTGAACGCCGCCTTCCCGATCTCCCATCGTCGATTGTGACGACGTCGCGTCAACCGACTGCTTTTCTACCGATGAGTGTGTGATCGACCGATCGACCGGCAGCCCCCCCCGAAAACGCACGAGGCCGGAGCTCGCGCCCCGGCCTCGTACGATTCCGATGCGGAAGAGCACTCACCCCAGGCGCGCCAGCGCCTCTTCGACCTTGGCGCGGCGGGCGACGTATTCCTCGCGCTTCTCGCGGTTCTCTTCCACGACCTCTTCCTTGGCCTTGGCCATGAACTGCGGGTTCGAGAACATCTTGTCGATGCGGCCGATCTCCTGGGTGGCCTTCTCGACCTCCTTCTCCAGGCGCTTGCGCTCGGCCGAGACGTCGATGACGCCCTCGAGCGGCAGGCACACCGTCGCCTCGTCGACGACGATCTGTGCCGAGGCCTTCGGCGCCGCGTCGGCGACCGAGATCTCCGAGATGCGGGCGAGCCGCAGGATCGCCGCCTCGTGGGTGGCGAGCCAGCCGCGGGTCTTCTCCGGGGCCCCGACCACCACCAGCGGGATCTGCGCCGCCGCCGGCACGTTCATCTCCGAGCGCACCGAGCGAATCTCGGTGATCATCCCGACCAGCCAGTCGATCTCGTCGGCGGCCTCCGAGTGGGTCACGCCGGTCCGCGGCCATTCGGTCAGCACCAGCAGGTCGGCGCGGCGGATGCCCGCCTCCTCCGCCGTCTTCGCCCACAGCTCTTCGGTGATGAAGGGCATGAAGGGATGAAGGAGCTTGAGGATCTCGTCGAGGACATGGGCGCAGGTCGCCCGGGTCTCGTCCTTGAGCGCCTGATCGTCGCCGAGGAAGATCGGCTTGGCGAGTTCGAGATACCAGTCGCAGAACGAGTTCCACACGAAGCGATAGGCCGCCCCCGCCGCGTCGTTGAAGCGATAGGCCTCGAGCGCCTGGGTGACGCCCTCGACTGCGCGGGCGAGTTCGGTGGCGATCCAGCGGTTGAGCGTGCCCTTCGCCGCAGCCGGCTCGAAGTCGGAGACGCAGACACAACCGTTCATCTCGGCGAAGCGGGCGGCGTTCCACAGCTTGGTCGCGAAGTTGCGATAGCCGGCGACCCGCGCCTTGGCGAGCTTGATGTCGCGGCCCTGCGCCGCCATGGCGGCCAGCGTGAAGCGCAGCGCATCGGCGCCGAACTCGTCGATCAGGTCGAGCGGATCGATGACGTTGCCCTTCGACTTCGACATCTTCTGCCCCTTCTCGTCACGGACGAGGGCATGGATGTAGACGTCCTTGAAGGGGATCACCGGGTTCCCGGCCTCGTCCTTCATGAAGTGCAGGCCCATCATCATCATCCGGGCGACCCAGAAGAAGATGATGTCGAAGCCGGTGACCAGCACCGAGGTCGGATAGTAGCGGGCGAGCTCCGGCGTCGCCTCGGGCCAACCGAGGGTGGAGAACGGCCACAGCGCCGAAGAGAACCACGTGTCGAGCACGTCCTCGTCGCGGGTGAGGAAACCCGCCGGCCCGTTCGCCCGGAGATCCGCCGCCTTGGCCGCGTCGATCATGCCGCGCGTCAGATAGTGCGGGATCGCCGCGTCGAGCGCCTCGGCCTCGTCGTGGGCGACGAACACCTCACCGTCCGGCCCGTACCACGCCGGGATCTGATGGCCCCACCACAGCTGGCGCGACACGCACCACGGCTGGATGTTCTCCATCCACTGGTAATAGGTGTTCTCCCAGTTCTTCGGCACGAAGGTGGTGCGGCCGTCGCGCACCGCGGCGATCGCCTCCTTGGCCAGCTCGCCGGCGTTGACGTACCACTGGTCGGTCAGGAACGGCTCGATCACCACGTGGGAGCGGTCGCCGTGCGGCACCGTGTGGGTGTTGGGCTCGATCTTGTCGAGGAGCCCGCGCCGCGCCATCGCCTCGACGACGTGCTTGCGCGCACTGTCGCGATCCTTGCCGTCGAGCAGCATCTCCAGCACCTGCGCGCCGAAGACATAGGCGACCGGGGTATCGGCCTCCTCGCCCTCCTTCGGCTCCGGCGCGCCGGAGAGCTCCTGTCCGTGGCCGGTGTCGGCCCAGAAGGCCTCGTTGCCGGAAAGCGCGATGTGCGCCTTGCGGTCGAGGACGTTGATCATCGCCAGGCCGTGGCGCTTGCCGACCTCGAAGTCGTTGAAGTCGTGCGCCGGGGTGATCTTCACCGCGCCGGTGCCCTTCTCGGGGTCCGAATATTCGTCGGCGACGATCGGAATGCGCCGGCCGACCAGCGGCAGGATGACGTACTTGCCGACGAGATCGGTGTAGCGCTCGTCGTCGGGATGGACCGCCACCGCCGTGTCGCCGAGCATCGTCTCGGGGCGCGTCGTCGCCACCGTGACGAAGCGGCCGGGCTCACTCTCGACCGGGTACTTGAAGTGCCAATAGGCGCCCTTGACCTCGACCTGCATCACCTCGAGATCGGAGATGGCGGTCTCGAAATGCGGGTCCCAGTTGACCAGCCGCTTGTCGCGGTAGATCAGCCCGGCCCGGTGCAGCTCGACGAAGACCTTGAGCACGGCCTCGGACAGGCCGGCGTCCATGGTGAAGCGCTCGCGCGACCAGTCGCAGGACGCGCCCAGCCGCTTCAGCTGATTGACGATGGTGCCGCCCGATTCGGCCTTCCACGCCCAGACCTTCTCGAGGAACGCCTCGCGGCCGATCTCGCGCCGGCCCGGCTCCTGGCGCTGCGCCATCTGGCGTTCGACCACCATCTGCGTGGCGATGCCCGCATGGTCGGTGCCCGGCTGCCACAGCACGTCCTTGCCGCGCATCCGCTCGAACCGCACCAACACGTCCTGCAGCGTGTTGTTGAGCGCATGGCCCATGTGCAGGGAGCCGGTGACGTTCGGCGGCGGGATGACGATCGAATAGGGCGCGGCCCCCGGCTTCGCGCCGGCTCCGGCGGCGAAGGCTTTTCCCTCGTCCCAAGCGGCGGAGATGCGGGGTTCGACCGCGGCGGCCTCGTAGGTTTTTTCGAGCATGACGGTTCCGGAACGCGATTTGGCCGGCGCTACGGCCGGCTCTGGGAGGTGCGCTCGTTGAACCTCGAGGGGCCGGGGGTGTCAACCTCGTCCGACCCCTCGAGAGACGCGGAACTCAGGCTTTTTCGGCGAGCAGCGACTTGTGGATCACGCCGCCGATCAGACCGCCGACGATCGGCGCCACCCAGAACAGCCACAGCTGCTGGATCGCCCAGCCGCCGACGAACACCGCCGGTCCCATCGACCGCGCCGGATTGACCGAGGTGTTGGTCACCGGGATCGAGATCAGGTGGATCAACGTCAGGGCGAGGCCGATGGCGATCGGCGCGAAACCGGCCGGAACCCGCGCCTCGGTCGAGCCGAGGATGATCAGCAGGAAGACCGCGGTCAGCACCACTTCGATCACCAGCGCCGAGACGAGCCCGTAGCCGCCCGGCGAATGCTCGCCGTAGCCGTTGGAGGCGAAACCGCCGGCGAGCGAGAAGTCGGCCTTGCCCGAGGCGACGACGAAGAGCACCGCCGCGGCCGCGACCGCGCCGATCACCTGCGCCACGACATAAGGAACGAACTCGCTCCACGAGAAGCGGCCGGCGATCGCCAGACCGGCGGAGACCGCCGGATTGAAATGGCCGCCCGAGACGGGGCCGAAGGCATAGGCGCCGGTCAGCACCGTCAGCCCGAAGGCCAGCGATACGCCGACGAAGCCGATGCCGAGCTGCGGGAAGGCGGCGGCCAACACCGCCGATCCGCAGCCGCCGAACACCAGCCAGAAAGTTCCGAGAAATTCCGCGATCAATTTGCGCGACATGGGGTCCCCCGCGACGATGCGGCGATCACGACAGTCCGGCGGACGTGGATCGCGACGCGTGACGCCATTCGATCACGCGCACGTTGCGTCGTGATTGCGTCGCGCGTTTCGTCGTCGTGTCGTCGTCGAGAGGGCGGACGTCGCCGAAGCATCGACGACCGATCGGCGCGGCCGACCGGGATCGTCTCGCCGGGCCCCTCGGCGCGCCGCGCAGGAGACGTCACCGACCGCGGGTGACGCGCTCGATCTCGGCCTTGACCAGCCGCTCGACCATCGGCGGCAGGTTCTGGTCGAGCCACGCCTTGAGCATCGGCCGGAGCATGTCCTGGACGAGGTCCTCCAGGGTGCGGGCGTTACGGTTGAGCACGGTGAGGGCGAGATCGTTGAAGGCGGAGGAAACGAGCCCCTCGGTCGCCTGCGAGATCAACGGCGCGGCCTCCGGCGCCTCCGCGACGAAGGCCGGTTCGGGCCGCGGCGGCGGGGCCGGCGCGCGCACCGTCACCGGCGCGGGCTCGGGGCGCGGCGGCGGGGCGCGGACCGGTTCGGGCTCGGGCTCGGGCTCCATCTCGAACGTCGGTTCGGGATCCGGCTCGAACGCCGCTTCGGCGACCTCGGGCGCCTCGGCGGCGATGTCCTCGAAGGCGACGTCGGTCGCCTCGCCGAAGCCCTCGACCAGCGGCGGATCTTCCGGACCGATCTCCTCGGTCAGCTCCAACACGTCCTCTTCGTCTTCCTCGTCGTCGCCGGCGGAGGAGAAGAGTTTGTCGAGATCATCCTCCGAGATGGTTTCGTCGAGCGCCGGCGCCTTCGCGGCCGCTCCTTTGGGAGCGGTCTCCTCGTCCGCGATGATCTTGCGGATCGAGGCCAGGATCTCCTCCATCGAGGGTTCCTGAGCTTGCGCCTTGGCCATGACTTCCTCCGCCCCACGCCCGGATATGTCGAGGCCCCACCATCCAGGGGATGGGGGCCTCACGCGACACGGATACTATAGATGGGAAGTCGCCGGCCGGAAACGCATCGAACCAGCCCGGGCCGAGTTATCCCCGACGACGACGTGCGCAAGCCCCGATCAACGGCCGTCGGGCGTGCGCAGGCCGATCCACTTGTCCTTGACCGCCTCGTAGTGCTGCGTCGGATCGTAGGACGTCACCTTGAGCCGCAGATGGTCGGCGTCGAGCCGTCCGACCGCCGCCACCAGCTGGAACGACCCGACGATGCGCGAACGTTCGGCGTTGACGAGGTTGGAGCGCGCCGTGATCAGGGCGGTCTGCTGGTTGAGGACGTCGAGCGTCGTCCGCTGGCCGACGCGCTGCTCCTCGATGACGCCGTTGAGGGCGAGCTGCGCCGCTTCGATCTGCGCCCGATAGGCGGCGATCGAGGCGTTGGCCGCCTGCAACATGCCCCAGGCCGAGACGACGTTGGCCCGCACCGTGTCGCGCGCCAGATCGACCTGGATCTTGGCCGCGCCGAGCTGCTCCTTGGCCTGACGGATCTTGGCGTATTCGCCGCCGCCCTGATAGATCGGCACCGACAGCTGGAGGCCGATGCGGGCGTCGTTCATCGTCTTGTAGCTGGTGTTGTCCCAGTTGCGACTCACCGAGCCCTGCACGCCGAGTTGGGGCAGCAACGCACCTTCCAGGTACTTCACGTTGAAGGTGGCGACGTCGACGTTGTGGGAGCCGGCGAGGATCGACGGATTCTCCGACTGCGCCGCCGACACCGCCCCTTCCATCGACTTCGGAAGCAGCTTGTCGATCGCGTCGGCGCCGGTGAGCTTGCCCGGATCCTTGCCGACCGCCTGACGGAACTCGGCGCGCGACGCGTTGAGCTGGGCCCGCGCCGCGTTGAGCTGCGAGATCGCCAGCTGATAGGTGGCGGTCGCCTGGGCGACGTCGGTCTGCGTGCCCTCGCCGACGCCGAAGCGGTCCTTGGCGGCGCGCACCTGCTCGGTGAGGAACTTGACGTTGCTCTCCTGCAGACCGACCAGCGCGGTGTCGCGGATCACGTCCATGAAGGCGGTCGCCGCGGCGAGCAGGACGGTCTGCTCGGCCGTGCGCAGCAACTCGCGTTGCGCCCGGACCGACGACTTGGCCTGCGCCTTGCCGGCATCGATCTGACCGCCGGCGTAGATCGGCTGCACCAACGTGATGGAGGTCGTGATCGGATGGAGCTGATAACGAGTGGCGGTCGAGCCGAAGATGCTCGGACGCGAGGTGATCAGCGTGTCGGAGAGGCCGTAGCTGGCGGCGCCGTTGATCTTCGGCCGCCCGGCCGACGCGGCGATGCCGATGCCCTCGTCGGCGGCACGCGTGTCGGCGCGCGCGGCGTTGAGCTGCGGATGGTTGTTGTAGGCGAGCGCCAGCGCTTCGCTCAACGATTGTGCTCTGCCGGCGACGGACGAGCCGGCGAGAACGATCGAGCCGACGAAACCGGCGATGACCCCACGACGAAATTGCACGACGACACTCCTCGTCTCGATCCACGAATCGACGGCGCGCTCTCATCGCCGACCGCGAGCGAACGCCCTAACGAACAGTTAAATGGGCGACTTGGCAAATCGTTGAAGCCAGCGAGCCGCCTCGATCGGCGAGATTTCCCCCGCCTGCGGCACGATGGCAACAGCCGCGACGCCCTCACCGGACGTCACCTCGCACCCCGCGCGAACCACGTTCGGCGGGCCTCGACGGGGTTACACGATCCCCGGACCGGTGTCAGAGGGCGAATTCCCGCACCCGAGCGAACCCGGGCAGCGGCATCGCCGGCACGTTGAAGACGAAGCGGGACGAGACCGTCCCGCTCGACTTGACCGTCACCGTGGCGCGACCGGTCTGGCCGGTGCCTTCGACCGCGACGATACGTCCGCCCTCGGCCACCTGTGCCAGGAAGGCGTCGGGCACCACCTCGACGGATCCGTCGAAGAGGACGAGGTCGTAGGGTCCCTTCGCGGCGCATCCGGCCGAAAGCGGCCCGCGCACCACCGCGACGTCGCGGCCGGCGAGCGCCGCTTCCGCCTTCGCCGCGAGATCGGCGTTCTCCTCGACCATCACCACGGAGGCGCCGAGTTCGGCGACGATCGCCGCCGAATAGCCGGTGTTGCCGCCGACGATCAGCACCTTCTCGCCCGGCTGGGGCGCGGCGAGCTGGACGACCTTGGCCAGCGGCGCCGGCTGCATCACGAAGCGGCCGTCCGCGACCCGGACGGGGCGGTCGATATAGGCGAGCGCCACCATCTCCGCCGGTACGAAGGCCTCGCGGCCCACCGTCGAGAAGGCGTCGATCACGGCGTGATCGGTGACGTCGACGGTGCGGATCTGGTTGTCCACCATCGTCTTGCGCTGATCGGCGAAAACGCTCATAGGCTCCCCCGCACTCGCTGGCCCGGCATGCGCGACGGCCCACCGCCGTCGGGGCTTCAATAGCCCCGGCGTCGAGGCGAGACAATAGGTCGCTCGGACGATACGGCGCGAGCCGGGCGGAGAGCCTCAGCCCTCGCGATCTCCCGGCGCGCTCACCACCGTGCCGGAGAACGGCTCGACCCACACCAGGTGATCGACGATCGCCTTCACGCCGGGAACGTTCTCCACCGCCACCCGAATCGCCTCGCGTTGACGCTCGTCGAGAATCGATCCCCACAGCTCGACCGAACCGTTCACGGCGCGAATGTCGAGCGAGGTCGCCGGCGCCCAGCTCTGGCCGGCGAGAACCGCGCGGATCCTCTCCACCAGTTCGGCGTCGCCCACGTCGCCGGTCACGACCGGCACCGCGGCGAAGGCGCCCGAGAGCGCGCGCAGCACGTCGGCGCGAGACACCACGCCGACGAGGGTCCCGCCGTCGACCACCGGCAGGCGCTTCACCCGCTTGTCGATCATCGTCTCGACCACCTCGTCGAGCCCCGCCGTGGGCAGGACGGTGATCGGGCTGCGCGTCATCACCTCTTCGACCCGCCGGCCGTGCGACTGGACGAAGTCCTCCGCCGAGCGGCCGGGACCGAACAGGAATTCGAGCCATTTCGCCCGCTTCTTCTCGGTGCCGAGTTCGGCCCGGGCCAGAAGGTCGCCCTCGGTGATCACGCCGACCAGATGGCCGGCTTCGTCGACCACCGGCAGCCCGCTGACCCGAGCCTCGAGCATCGACCGGACGGCTTCGGCGACCGACGCCTGCGGCGAGATCGTCGTCGGATTGCTGGTCATCACCTCGTCGGCGCGCATGATCGAATCCTCCTCGCCTGTCGGCCTCGGCCCACACCACCGGCGTCGCCGGCCTTCGATGGAAATCTAGGCGGCGCCCCGTGTCGAGGGGATCGGGGAGAGCGCGTAACCGCCATGCGGTTGCGGTCGATCAATGCCGACCGGTGCGATCGGGTGTCCGATCGTGGGCGAACGGGGGAAGAACGAGGATCGACGCAGAAGCCGCGTCCGAACGGGCCGAGGCGGGTGTCGAGCCACGATCATGATCGCAGCCGAGCGCCGAGGGACATCTTCTCGGCGAACAAGGATGAGTTCACACGGTGCCCACCACTCCCGGACGTTCGCTCTTCGGCCGCATCCTACGCTGGATCCTTCTCGCCGGCGTCGTCGCGCTCCTCGCCTTCGGTGCGATCGAGCTCGCCCTCGGCCCGCGTGTCACCGTGGTCACGCCGCAGCGTGGCGAAGTGGTACGCACCATCGTCGCCACCGGCCGCGTCCTCGCCCCCTACCGCGTCGACATCGGCTCGCAGGTGACGGGCACCGTCGCCGAGATCCCCGTCGCCGAAGGACAGACCGTGGCGCGCGATCAGGTGTTGATCCGCCTCGAGGGTCGCGAGGCGGAAGCCAACGTCCAGCTCGCCGAGGCCGCCCTCGCCCAGGCCGAGGCCAAGCTCCGCCAGATCGCCGACGTCACCCTGCCCGTCGCCCGCCAGAACGTCGCCCAGACCGAGGCCAACCTCGTCGCCGCTCAGGCCGCCTTCTCCCGCGTCGACAAGCTGAAACAGACCGGCTTCGCCACCCAGGCGCAGGTCGACGACGCCCGCAAGGCACGCGACGTTGCCGTCGCCCAGTCGCGCGCCGCCCACCTCCAGCTCGAATCGAGCCTGCCCGGCGGCACCGAGCGGGTGATGGCCGAGGCCGCCGTCGCCCAGAGCGAAGCCTCGCTCGCCGCCGCCCGCACCAAACTCGCCTATACGGTCATCACCGCGCCGGCCGCCGGCGTGCTCATCGCCCGCAACGTCGAACGCGGCGACGTGGTCCAGCCGGGCAAGACCCTGATGACCCTGTCGCCGAGCGGCGAGACCCAGGTGGTGGTGCAGATCGACGAGAAGAACATGGGCCTCGTCGCCGTCGGCCAGACCGCACTGGTCTCCGCCGACGCCTACCCCGACGACCGCATCCCGGCCGAACTGATCTACGTCAACCCCTCCGTCGATCCGCAGACCGCCACCGTCCAGGTCAAGCTGCGCCTGCCGAAGCCGCCCCCCTACATCCGCCAGGACATGACGACGTCGGTCGACATCGAGGTGGCGCGCAAACCCGACGCGCTGGTGCTGCCGACCACCGCCGTCCACGATCCGCTGACCCGGCGCGCCTGGGTGCTGGTCGCCGAAGACGATCGTGCCGTACGTCGCCCTGTCGTCGTCGGCCTGAGAGGCGACGGCCGTGTCGAGATCGTCGAAGGCCTCGCCCCCGAGGATCTCGTGATCCCGGTCAGAGCCAAGGTCGAGACCGGCGATCGCGTCCGCGCCGTCGTCGGCGACGCGACGCCGGGGCACGCCGGCGCTGCGAACCGGCCGGACCAGGGCCAAGGTCAGGGTCAGAGTCAGGGCCGTGGCGGCGGCGGCGGCGGCGGGCCGGGCCGTGGCTCGGGCATGGGACGGGGGATGTTCTGATGCGCCGCTGGCTGCCCTTCGAATGGATCGCCGCGGTCCGGTTCCTGCTCGAGGGCCGGATGCAGTCGCTGTTCATCGTCGCCGGCGCCACCATCGGCGTCGGCGTCATCGTCTTCATGTCGGCGATGCTCGAGGGCATGACCTCGAACATGATGCGCCGCATCCTCAACTCGCAGCCGCACATCTCGATGGTACCGCCCGACGAGGTGGCGCGCCCCTTGCGCGACGGCGACACCGCCGTGAACCTCGGCACGGTGCAGCGCCGCACCCAGCGCACTCGCTCGATCGACCAGTGGCAGGCGGTGCGCGTCGATCTCGAGCGCAATCCCGAGATCACCCACGTCGCGCCGGTGGTCACCGGCTCGGTGCTCGCCTCGCGCGGCGTCGCTTCGCGGTCGGTCAACGCCATCGGCATCGAGCCGGATCGCTACTTCGCCATCATCGATCTGCCCGGCGCCATCGCCGCCGGCCAACCGCGCCTCTTCGCCGAGGACGTGGTGATCGGCACCGATCTGGCCAAGGAGCTCGGCGTCGAAGTCGGCGACAAGGTGCGCTTCACCGCGGCGAGCGGCACCATGATGACCCTGACCATCTCGGGCCTCTTCGACCTCGGCAACCGCTTCACCAACCTGCGCAACGTCTACATGGCGCTGCGCACCGGTCAGGCGCTGCTCGGCCTCATCGGCGGCTCGACAGCCATCGAGGTGACGGTCGACGACGTCTACGCGGCGGAAGACGTGGCGAAGGTGCTCCAGGCCACCACCGGGGTCGGCGCCGACAGCTGGATCAAGACCAACGCCCAGTTCTTCAACGTGATGAACATCCAATCGATCTCCAACACCACGATCCGCCTGCTGGTCGGCCTGTCGGTCGCCTTCGGCATCGCGTCCGTGTTGATCGTCTCGGTGGTGCAGCGCTCCAAGGAGATCGGCATCCTGCGCGCCATGGGCGCCTCGCGCGGCCAGATGCTGCGCGTTTTCCTCATCCAGGGCGGCGTGCTCGGCCTGATCGGCTCGATCTTCGGCTCGTCGCTCGGCCTCGTCGCCATCTGGGGCTTCCACGCCATCGCGCGCAATCCCGACGGCAGCGAGTTCTTCCCTCTGATCATCGACTGGTGGCTGCCGGTCTCGGCGGCGGTGATAGCGACGGCGACCGGTGTCGTCGCCGCCGTGACGCCGGCGCTGCGCGCCGCCCGTCTCGACCCGGTGGTGGCGATCCGTGGCTGACCCCGTCCTCGTCCTCGACCAGGTGAAGAAGTCCTACGCCGTCGGCACCGCCGTCGAAGTGGAGGTGCTGCACGGTCTCGATCTCCGGCTGGAACAGGGCGAGTTCGTCGCCCTGATCGGCCCGTCGGGGTCCGGCAAGAGCACGCTGCTCAACCTCATCGGCCTCCTCGACCGGCCGTCCGCCGGCCGCCTGATCCTTCACGGCGAGGACGCCACCACCCTCGACGACTCCGAACTGACCCGCCTGCGCGGACGCGCCATCGGCTTCGTCTTCCAGTACCACTACCTGATCTCCGCCTTCTCCGCGGTGGAGAACGTGGCGATGCCGATGCTGCTCGATCGCGGTTTCCCGACCGATGCGATGTTCGCGCGCGCCGACGAACTGCTCGCCCAGTTCCATCTGTCGCAGTGGCGCAATCAGCCGGTGATGCAGCTCTCCGGCGGTCAGCAGCAGCGCGTCGCCATCGCCCGGGCGCTGGCCATGAACCCGGCGCTGGTGCTCGCCGACGAGCCCACCGGCAACCTCGACACCCGCTCCGCCGACCGCGCCTTCGACCTGATGCGCGAGATCAACGAGACCCGCCGCACCACCTTCCTGGTGGTCACCCACGACCCGCGTCTGGCACGACGCTGCGACCGCATCGTCGAGCTGATCGACGGTCGTTTCACCGCCGATCGGCCCAATGTCGCGGTGCGCGAGGAAGCGGTCTGATCTTTTCCCGATGATGTCACGAATCCGCTGCGTTTCGTTCATCGACGGTTCAGTGGCGCGGCCCGATTTTTCGCGTCGGGCGAGGACCGCGACCGCACATCGGCACATGTCGAACCCGCGTCCGCCCCTCGGACGAAGTCATGCCCGGCCCCCCACGGAAGGCCGCCGGACGCCGACGTCCTCCGAAGGCCTCTCGAGCTCCGAGCGATGCGGCCGGAGCGGAAAAGGATCGTTCGATGCGCGCGCTACGCTCGGCTGCACTCGCCTTCGCCCTCGCCCTCGGCGCCCTGCCGGCGACCTCCGTCGCCCCGCAGGCCGCCGTCGGCATCTCGGTCACCATCGCTCCGCCGGCGCTGCCGGTCTATGTCCAGCCGCCGATCCCCGGTCCCGGCTATCACTGGATCCCCGGCTATTGGGCCTGGGATGAGGGAGGTCGACGACTACTACTGGGTGCCCGGCTACTGGTCGCGCCCGCCGCGCGTCGGCCTGCTCTGGACCCCCGGCTGGTGGGGTTGGAACGACGGCGTCTACGTCTTCCATGACGGCTACTGGGGATCGCGCGTCGGCTTCTACGGCGGCGTCGTCTACGGTTTCGGCTACGACGGGATCGGCTTCGACGGCGGCTACTGGCGCGGCGGCACATACTTCTACAATCGCTCCGTGACCAACGTCTCGATCAACATCACCAACGTCTACAACCGGCCGATGAGGATCGTCGGACCGAGCCGCGTTTCCTTCAACGGCGGCCGCGGCGGCCTCGTCGCCCGGCCGACCCCTGCGCAGCTCGCGCCGCTCAAAGGTCGTGTCGCCGCGACGCCGGCACAGTTGCAGCACGTGCGCGCCTCCGCCGGCGATCGGGCACTGCGCGCCAAGGCCAATCACGGCGCCCCGCCGGTGACGTCGCTTCCGCACGCGGTCGATCATGGTCCCGCAGTCGGGGGCGCCGGCAACACCCCCGCCGGTCTCACCGGAGCCGGTCACGGCGCCGCAGCGATCGGCGCGGTCGGAGTTGCCGGCGCGGCCGCCGGCGTCGCCGCCGCTCGCGCCCATCGGGCGGCGACCGCCGCCGAGCCTCTGCCTCAGGGGGCCCTCGCGCGCCCCGGCGTGAAGCCCGGCGCCACCGTGCGCCCGGCGCTCACCCGCACCGGACCCGGGGTGGCCGCTCGTCCGGCCCGCCTCGCCAATCCGCCGAAGGCCGTCGCCCGCCCGGCGATCCGTCCGCAGCGTCAGATCAGGGCCGCACCGATGCATCGGCAGATGTCGCGCCCGATGATGCGGCGCCCGCCCGCCGCGGTGCAGCGCCGCCCCGTCCGCTGAGCCGCCGACGCGACGCTTCTCCCTGCGACGAAACCGACGCCCGCCTCCCCCGAGGCGGGCGTCGCCGTTTCGCATCTTCTCCCGACCTTGTGGAGCCGGAAGAGATACGGCGCGGAATCGATTTCGAAAAAACTCGCGGCGACGAATCCGGTCTTGCCCCACCCCGCGAACCTGTTTAGACATCCCTCCCTGTGAGGCCTCGTGGCGGAGTGGTCACGCAGCGGACTGCAAATCCGTGTACTCCGGTTCGAATCCGGACGAGGCCTCCATTCTCGCTCCCGCCGCCGGGACGAGGTCATCCGACGTGGCACCCGCCACGTGAACAGACGAAAAAGCCGGCCCTCGGGCCGGCTTCGTCGTTTTCGTCCGCATCGATCGCGCGACGCGACACGAGGGCCGTGCCGGCGCACGCGCCGTCACCCCGGCGCTGGTTCGCCCGTCACCGCATCGGCCCCGCCGGATCACGCCGCGTCGGCGGATCTTCGAGGCCGCTCTCGTTTTCGGCCTTCTCGCCGAAATGTCCGAGGATGTCGGCGCCACGCCCGACATAGCCGCGGCAGCCCGGCGTCGGGCGCAACACGACGGCGTTTTCGAACCACAGGCCGCCGGGCGACATCCAGCCGTAGCTGATGCAACGCGCCCTCAGGGCGCAGGTGCGGCAATCGGGTTCTTTCCCGCCGGTCTGCGATCCGGACGCCGCAACCGGCGCTCGAGCGCGTCTGGGAACGACGGAAGCCACAGAGGTGTACCTCGCTTACCGCCGAACGGCGTCGCCGTCCGGGCGATGAATAGGCGACGAAACCGCCCGCCCCGCCCGGGGAAACGAGCATCGTACATGCGACCTAGGGATATTTGACCATCGAAGCGCCGGCGGCGAAATCGGGGCCGCTCCCATCGGTATCCGTCCGCTTCGTCGAAATCGTTAGAACGCATCGAGGAGACGTCGCCGCCGCGCGGCGTCGATCACCCGCCGCCCTCGTCCTTCATCACCAGCGCCAGACCGGCGGCGACGAAGGTGACGCGGGCGGCCACCGCCGCGACCCGGCGATTGAGACGCCCCTGATGGTCGCGAAAGCGGCGGGCGAGCGCGTTCTCCGGCACGATGCCGAGGCCGACCTCGTTGGAGACGAGGATCACCGGGCCGGCGAGCCGGGCGAGCCGGTCGCAGAGCCGGTCGATTTCCGCCTCCACGTCCGCCTCCGCCGCCATCAGGTTGGAGAGCCACAGGGTCAGACAGTCGACCACCACGATCCGCCCGGCTGCGGCGGCGCGATCGAGCGCGCCGGCGAGATCGCGTGCCTCCTCGATCGTCGACCACCGCGGCCCGCGTTCGGCCCGGTGGGCGGCGATACGCTCGCCCATCTCCGCGTCGAGTGCTTCGGCCGTCGCCAACATGACCGGCTCGAGCCCGCTCGCCTCCGCCCGTTCCAGCGCCAGCGCCGTCTTGCCCGACCGCGCCCCGCCGAAGACGAAGTCGCAGATCGGTGGAGATGCGGCGGCGGTCATGGACGGGCTCCGACGAGGTGGCGAGGGCGATGCCGCAGTGTCGCAGATTCGCCGCCGCCGGTCCCCTCGTCGCACGGCCGGCTCCCCGGACCATTTCCGCCGCGGATCGCCCTTCGCGCGCCTTCGACGTCGAAGCCGAACGGCGCTTTGGTCCACAGGAGATGTCGAACGGGCTTGGCAAGCCGGAACGACCTTGCTATAGACCGCGCCGCAACACGCCACGGCGTGATCCGCGATAGCTCAGTTGGTAGAGCGTTCGACTGTTAATCGAATGGTCGCAGGTTCGAGTCCTGCTCGCGGAGCCAGTTTCGAGAAGGGCCCGACGGTCACCGTCGGGCCCTTCGTTCGTTTCGGCCCCGCGTTCCCCCCCCCCCGTCACATCGCCGAGATCGCGCGCCCGAGGCGATTGAACTCGCCCGCGCTCTCTCGCTACTGTCGCCTCCTGGCGCGAGGTCGCGCCGACTTCCAAGCGGCGCGAAGTCGCGTCCGCTCCCAAGGGGCGCGACCTCGCGCCGGATCGGAGACGTCATGCGCGCTCGGCTGTCCCCTTCCCTCAGGTCGGCCCTCGCCGCCGCCCTCCTCGCCGCCTCCGCGCTACCGGCCGCCGCTCAGGCGACTTCGGAGGAGGCCGCCCGCCTGCAGGCGATCGGCGAGATCTATTTCGGCAAGGCCCCGGCGGGCGAGCCGAGCGTCGTGACGGTCGCTCCCGAAGCCGATCACTATCGGGCGAGCGTCGACTTCGCCCTGCTGATCCGCCGTCTCCTCGCCTACGCCCCGGGGGAGGAGGTGAAGAAGTTCACCTTCGACTGGGACCCGACCTCGATGGCGCTCGGCCCGCGTGACGACGGCACCTGGCGCTTCTGGGACTACCGCATTCCGAAACTCGTCGCCGACATCGACGGTCAACGCACCGAGGTCGTCACCGAAGGCATCGACTTCGAGACGATCTTCGATCCCGCGACCGGCGCCAGCCCGTCGATGAAGGGCCGATTCGGCCGGGTGTCGGCGACCTCGACGATCAGGAAACCGGGCGAGGCCCTCACCGTCACCTCGGAGAACACCTCCTCGGACGTGTCGTTGCAGGGCTCGGCGCGGACCACCGCGACACCCGGCGTCCTCGACGTGGCCGCCCACCAGTCGACCGGCTCGATGCTCTATGCCGTCGCTCTCGCCGGCGGCATGGCCGCGGGCGTCCCCGACATGCGCATCGCGCTCACTGGCGGCCGCCAGGACAACGTCGTCGGCATTCGCGGTTTCCGCAATGCCGCCCTCCTCGACCTTTGGGCCCATCTCGTCGCCCACCACGAACCGGAGGACTTCACCACTCGCCAGGGCGCGCTCAAGGCGAAGCTCGCCGCCGCCGTGCCGGTCTTCGAGGCGATCACCCAGAAGGTCGAGGGCAAGGACTTCTCGCTCGAATCGCCCTTCGTCATCGCCAAGGCGGAGAAGGCGGCGATCGATCTCGATCTCGCCGGCCTCACCCGCGAGGGCCGGTTCGGCATGGCGATGGGCGTCACCGGCTTCCAGGCCTGGTCGCTGTTCATGCCGAAATGGGCGCACCAACTGGTGCCGCGCGACTTCGCCCTCGCCGGACACGTCTCCGGCTACGATCTCGCGACCCCGATCTCGGTCTTCCTCGACAGCGCCGACTTTTCGGCGAAGAAGCCGCTGACCGACGAGCAGGAGGCGAAGATCGCCGCCCTGTTCCTGCCCCGCGGCGCCGTCGACGTGGTCCTCGACGGCAATCGCCTCGTCGGTCCGCTCTACGACCTCTCCCTCGACGGCCGCCTGACCGCCGGTCCGGCCGGCGCCAAGGGGGCGATCACGGTGAAGGCACGCGGCCTCGACAAGGTCTCCGAACTCCTCGCCGGCCCCGATACCGACGAACAGGCCAGGGCGCTCGCCGCCACCATCGCCCTCGCCCGCTCCCTGGCGGAGCGCAAGGGCGACGACCTCGTCTGGCGCTTCGACTTCGACGGCGACGCGGTCGCGGTCAACGGCAAGCCGCTGAAGTGAGGCCGCGGTCGCGGCGCTGCGGCGGCACGCACCGCTCCGGCCTCGCGTCGAACCTCTGGAAACCGCGTCTTCACGTCCCATGTGGGAAGAATCCGTTTCGCCCGGAAGGTCCCGCATGATCGACTCGCGTCTCCCGCCCACCGCCCTCCTCGTCGTCGCCCATGGCGACGGCGGCGCCGATCCGCGCGACGAGACGGTGCGCCGGCTGGCGGAGCGACTGGCCAAGCGGCTCGATCTGCCCGTCGACTGGGCGACGCTGAAGCGGCCGGAGACCTTCGCCGAAGCCCACGCCCGTCTGGGCGCTGCCGCCGCGCGGGTGGCCGTCTATCCGCTGTTCATGGCCAACGGCTTCTTCGTCCGGGTGAAACTGCCGAAGCTCCTCGGCGAGAGCGGTTTCGGCGACACCGAGATCCTGCCGGTCTTCGGTCTCGATCCGCGATTGATCGACCTCATCGAGCACCGCCTGCGCTCGATCGCCTCGATGCAGGGCGGGCGCGAGCCGAAGGATTTCTCGATCGCGCTCATCGCCCACGGCTCGGGATCGGGCGACGCCGGCTCCCGCCTCGCATCGGAAGCGATCGCCGCCGATCTCGGCTACCGGCTCGACACCCGGCTCCACCTCGGCTTCATCGAGGAGGCGCCGTTCTTCGAAGAGGTGATCGGCGCGAGCGCCGAGATCGTCGTCGGCCTCTTCGTCTCCGCCGGTACCCACGCCCTCGACGACGTCGCCGCCTGTGTGGCGAAGACCCCGTCCGTCCTCCATCACGTCGCCACCGTCGGCGACGATGCCGGCGTCGCCGACATGGTCGAGGCGGCGCTCGCTACCCTCGTGCGGGATCGCGTCGCGTGATGCGGACGCCGCCGTCGGCCCTTGCATTCCGCGCGGTTCCGCCCCAATTGTCCCGCCCATGACCGACACCGCGACCAAGACCGCCGCGCCCGATGGCCGCGTGCCCAAGATCTCATTCGTCAGCCTCGGCTGCCCCAAGAACCTCGTCGACAGCGAGCGCATCGTCACGCATCTGCGCTCCGAGGGCTACGAACTGACCAAGACCCACGCCGGCGCCGACGTCGTGGTGGTCAACACCTGCGGCTTCCTCGACAGTGCCAAGGCCGAGAGCCTCGACGCCATCGGCAAGGCCATGGCCGAGAACGGCAAGGTCATCGTCACCGGCTGCATGGGCACCGAGGCGGGCGAGATCGAGGCGAAATACCCGAACCTGCTGGCGATCACCAAGCCCCAGGCCTACGACAGCGTCGTCGAGGCGGTGCACGCCGCCGTGCCGCCGGCCCACGATCCCTTCGTCGATCTGGTGCCGGCGCAGGGCGTGCGCTTCACGCCCCGCCACTACGCCTACCTGAAGATCTCGGAAGGCTGCTCCAACCGCTGCACCTTCTGCATCATCCCGCATCTGCGCGGTGATCTCGTGTCGCGGCCTGCGAACGAGGTGCTGCGCGAGGCGGAGAAGCTGGTGAAGGCCGGCGTCAAGGAGATCCTGGTCATCTCCCAGGACACCTCGGCCTATGGCCAGGATCTGCGCTACGCCGCCTCCCAGTGGGGCGACCGCGAGGTGCGGGCAAAGTTCCTCGATCTCTCGCGCGAACTCGGCGACCTCGGCGTCTGGGTCCGCCTCCACTACGTCTACCCCTATCCGCACGTCGACGAGGTGATCGAGCTGATGGCGGAGGGGAAGATCCTTCCCTATCTCGACATCCCGCTGCAGCATGCCGCGACCCCGGTCCTGAAGGCGATGAAGCGCCCGGCGGCGCAGGAGAAGACCCTGGAGCGCATCGCGAACTGGCGGCGGCAAGTGCCCGATCTCGCCGTCCGCTCCAGCTTCATCGTCGGCTTCCCCGGCGAGACCGAAGAGGACTTCCAGGCGCTGCTCGACTGGCTGAGCGAAGCCAAGCTCGATCGCGTCGGCGCGTTCAAGTACGAGGCGGTGAAGGGCGCGGTGGCCAACGACCTGCCCGGCGCGGTGCCCGAAGAGGTGAAGCAGGAGCGCTGGAACCGCCTGATGGCGCACCAGCAGCCGATCGCCGCGCGCATCCAGAAGGGCCGCATCGGCCGCCGCTTGGCCGTCATCGTCGACGAGGTCGGCCCGACCGTCGCCAAGGGCCGCACCAAATGGGACGCCCCCGAGATCGACGGCACCGTCCACATCACCTCGCATCGGCCGCTGCGCCCCGGCGAGATCGTCACGGTGAAGATCGAAGCCGCCGACGCCTATGATCTGAAGGGCAGCGCGGTGGGGTGAGGGCTATGCGGCTCGGCGCGCCATGCGAACGAAAGTCCTGATCTCGTCGATCAGCCGCGCGAGATCATCGATGACGTCGGGTTCGAGGGCAGTGACCGTCAGACGATCCAGAATGGTCTGTGCCGCATCGACGAATCGCCGCTCGCCGGAGAGCAACCATCCTTTGTTCGCACGTTCGAACGCTACGGCGCAGTCCATTTTTCGAGCTTCGAGCGCCGTCGCGAGCAAGGTGTGCTCGTACTCGACGACCTGCGCGATCTGATCGGCCGCTTGGTTCAGCTTGCGTCGGAACGCCACCGGGTCGACCGGATCGTACTCGATCCAGTCGGTCCGCGTCAGGTCGGAAGGAGCTTTCGCGGCTTTCGATTTGACGATGACCAGAGGTTTGCCGCACATCGCCGCAAATCCGAGCTCGAGCGCGATGTTGGCGAAGGCGGTCGAGCGCGTATGTTCGGAGAATACGGCGATCGTGAACCCCGTCGACCGGATCAAGCCGAGGATTCGCTCCAGAAAGTCGCCACCGCCGATGTTGCCGTCCGCATCCACACACGGGTGGTTTCTCGCCTCGAAGACTTCTCGGACGATGTCGACCATTGCTGTATCGACAGCGTGAGGCTCACCCAACTGCCGCATGAGAAATGCACGGCGAGGGGGAAAAGTCTTGGGAGGCGTGGAAATCGTCTCTTCGGTCAAGGGCGAAAAGACGGGCGGCATCACTTCGCCTTCGTGATGTCGCGTATGCCCTTGTAAGGACCGGCGGTCTTCTTGGAGGCGATGATACGGCCGGTGTCGGTGTCGATCTTGACGTATCTCCCCGTCAGCGGGTTCTTCACCTGAGCCCGCTCCTTCACTGCTCCGATCCGGTGTGCATCACCTGTGTTCGTAGCCATGTTGATCCGATCCTGAACATCTGGAAGCAATGTGGCACCGCTGCATGACATGAGCAAGGCTCCGCTCACGCCACCACCACCCCCGCCGCCATCTCCCGCAGGAACGCCAGCCCGGCCTTGGCCGCGGCGAGGTCGATGGCGTGATCGCATCCCGGCACCCGCACCAGGTCGACCCGCGCGCCCGCCGCGGCGAGGACGTCGCGGATCCGCTCCGCCTCGGTGACCAGGATCACCCCGTCGGCCTCACCGTGGACGATGCGCACCGGAAAGCCGTCGAGCCGTCGCGCCGGCGGTGCGGCGAGCCGTGTCGACATCGCCAGGAGCCCGGCGAAGTCACGACCGCGACCGACGGCGTCGAGCGCCATCGACCCGCCCTGCGAAAAGCCGACGAGCACGGTGCGCGCGGCGCAGGTTCCGGCCCGTGCGATCTCGGCGTCGATCACCGCATCGAAAGCCGGCGCGGCCGACGCCACCCTTTCGGCGCGGGTCGTCGGCGTCACGCCGGTGATCGAGTACCATTGCCTGAGCCCGGGATCCTCGTCGAACGGTTGCGGCGCATCGGGCGTGATGAAGCGGATACCCGACAGCCGCCGCGCCCAGGCGCGGGCGATCGGCGCGAGGTCCGCTCCGCGCGCCCCCACCCCGTGCAGCACGACGACCAGATCGATGCGCCGTGCGCCGGCCTCGCTCATCGCGCCCACGGCCTCAGGGGATCAACACCATCGAGCCGGTGGTAGCCCGCGCCTCGAGCGCCCGATGGGCGTCGGCGGCGTCGGCGAGCTTCCAGCGCTTCGACAGCGGGATCTCCACCGCGCCCGAGGCGATCACCGCGAAGAGATCGCCGGCGATCTCCTCCAGCGCCGCGCGCGGGCCGATGTGGGTGAAGAGCGTCTGCCGGGTGGCGAAGAGCGAGCCGCGGCTCGCCAGCTCCTGCAGCGAGAACGGCGGCACCGGCCCGGAGGCGTTGCCGAAGGAGCAGAACAGGCCGAAGGGCTTCAGGCAATCGAGCGACTTCGGGAACGTGTCCCTGCCCACCGAATCGTAGACCACGTCGACACCCTTGCCGCCGGTCAGCTCCTTCACCGCGGCGACGAAATCGTCCTTGCGGTAGTCGATGACGTGATCGTAGCCGCGGGTCTTGGCGAGCGCCACCTTCTCCGGTCCGCCGGCGGTGCCGATCACCGTGGCGCCGAGGTGCTTCGCCCACTGGCCGGCGATCTGGCCGACGCCGCCGGCCGCCGCATGGAACAGCAGCGTCGTCCCCGGTCCGACCTTGAACGTCCGCTTCAGCAGATACTGCGCCGTCATGCCCTTGAGCATCGCCGCCGCCGCGACGTCGTCGGCGACGCCGTCCGGCACCTTGACCAGCCGGTCGGCCGGCACGTTGCGCTCCTCGGCGTAGGAGCCGAGCGGCCCGACATAGGCGACGCGGTCGCCGACGGCGACGCTCGTCACCCCCTCGCCCACCGCCACCACCGTGCCGGCGCCCTCGTTGCCGGGGATCAGCGGCAGCCCCGCCGGCGCCGGATAGAGACCGGAGCGGAAATAGCAGTCGATGAAGTTGAGTCCGATCGCCGTGTGGCGGATCCGCGCCTCACCGGCCTTCGGCGCGGCAACGTCGAAGCTCTCGTAGCGCAGCACTTCCGGACCGCCGGTCTCGTGGACGCGAATGCCGTGGACCATGTCGTCTCTCCCTCGGGATTGGTCGTTCAGGTCGACCGAATTTCGATTACGTCGAATTCGTCGCCACACATTCTGCCGTCGTCCCCGGCGAGCGAAGCGAGGAAAGGGGACCCAGTGGTCTCCCGACTCGTCGATCCGCCGTTGGATCCCCTTCCCTCGCCCTTCGGACACGCCGGCGATGACGGCCCGGGTCGAGGTATTCAGAACCGCCCCCAATCTTCCGGCTTCTCCGCGATCTCGACGCCCTTGCGTTTCGCCTTGCGGCTCTTGGCCAGGATGTTGAGCGCTTCGACGCCGGCCGAGAAGGCCATCGCCGCATAGATGTAGCCGCGTTCGAGATGGAAGCCGAGACCGTCGGCGACCAGCGCGATGCCGATCAAGAGCAGGAAGGCGAGCGCCAGCACCTTGGTGGTGGGGTGGCGCGAGATGAAGGCGGAGACCGGCCCCGAAGCGACGTACATGACGCCGACCGCGATGATCACCGCGGCGATCATCACGGCGACGTCCTGGGCGAGACCGACCGCGGTGATGATCGAGTCGAGCGAGAAGACGATGTCGATGATGATGATCTGCCCGACCACCGCGGCGAAGGCGTTGGAGGCCGTCGCCGCCATCTCGCCGGGCGCGTCCTCTTCCACTTCCTCGTGGATGTGGTTGACCGCCTTGTAGATCAGGAAGCCGCCACCGACGATCAGGATCATGTCCTTGATCGACAGCGGATGACCGAAGAGGGTCATCACCGGGTCCTTGAGCTGGACGATCCAGGAGATGGCGAAGAGCAGCGCGATGCGGAAGCCGAGGGCGAGCGCCAAGCCGAGCTTGCGCGCCTTCGCCGCTTCCTCCGCCTTCAGATGGGCGGTCGCCACCGACAGGAACACGACGTTGTCGATGCCGAGCACGATCTCCAGGACCGTCAGCGTGACGAGGCTCGCCCAGACGGCGGGATCGGAGAGGAGGGCGACGAGGTCCATTCGTTGTCCTTCGGAGGATGGCGGTCAGAAAATGTGGAGGCGTGTCAGGAGCACCGAGCCGACCGGCGAGGCGAGCACCAGCGCCGCCCCCCACAGGAGCAGCACGACACCGACGAGGCGAGGAACCGCGAGCGACGTGGTGACCTTTTCCACCGTCATCACCGCTCCGATGATGGCGATCCAGATCACGTTCATCACGCCGACGGCGAACATCACCACCATCAGCGCCCAACAGCAGCCGAGGCAGTCGATGCCCTGGTCGATGCCCTGGCGGAACACCGCCATCGGCCGCGGCGTCCAGTGCTCGGCGAAATACGGTGCGGGGAAGCGGCAGCGGGTGAGGCAGCCCATCTTGAGCGGCGAGAACTGGTAGAGACCGGCGGCGATCAGCGTCGTCCCGGCGATCACCTGACTGGCCGTCGTCCCGGCCGGGGTCAGCACCCGGAGTTGGGTGAGCAGCGCCTGTCCCGCCGTCGCCACCGCGGCGAAGACGATCCAGATGGTGAGATAGCCGGCGGCGATCAGCAGCGGCGACGCGGCCGGCTCACCGGCCCGCCGCTTCTCCTCCGCGAGGCTGGCGAAGGAGGTGAGCACCGGTGCGGCGCTCGGCAGCATCATGGCGAAGACCATCGCCACCCACATGGCGAAGACGGTGACGACGTCGCGCGCCGACCACGCTTCGCCGGTCGGCCCGCACAGCACCGTCAGCGCCGCCCGCACCTCCGCCGGCATGTCGGCGAAACCGTTGAGACGATTGAACACGCTCATGCCGGGGCCCAGCGCCGTCATGTCGGTGCCGGCGAGCATGCCGGCGACCATGGCGGCGAGCCAGATCCAGCCGACACCCGCACCGACCGCGACCGCCAGCCAGACGACGACCTTCGGCCGCGCCAGGAATGCGAAGGGTCCGGGCGAGCCGCCGCTCGGCGACGCCCCTCCCCCGTCTTCGCTCCGGGCTCCCCCGGTCGATCCCACGCGCGTGTCCATGCCGTCCGAGATGGGCCTTCTCCACGCCGCTGGCAAGCCCCCTCGTGGCGGCGGCGAGAACGCCTCGCTCAGACGATCGTCTCCGGCGCGGTGAACGACCAGTGCGTATGGGCGATCCGCCAGCCTTCGTCGCGCCTGCGGAAGATCTCCGAGCAGTTCCACCCGACCGTTTCGCCGCCTTCGCCCCACGAGCGGAAGCGGTAGGAGAGCAGCGAGATCTCGCCGATCTCCTCGACGCGCGGCTCGAGGATCTGCCAGGCGACCACCGAGATCCGGCCGCGCAACATCTCGTAATAGGCCGTCAGCGCCGCGAGCCCGTCGATGCGGCCGACGCGGAACGGGTCGAAATAGGAGACGTCGCGATCCGAGATCTCGAGAAAGCCGGACGGATCGCCGCGGCACCAGCGGGCCAGCGCGGCGCGTTCCAGAACGAGCACCGCATGCTCGTGCTCGTCTGCCGAGATCGGGGCGATCATGGATTCGTCCTCGGGTCCAACATACGAAAGGCGAACACGGTCGCAGGAATCGGACAAGCGACGAAATGGCATGCGAGGGCCCCGAAATCCACGCGGCCCCCGCGCCCCGCGACAGGTCTCGCCGGCCGCGCTATAGGTGACCATCCGGGGTCGCGGCTCGCCCTTGCGTTCCCATATGAAGGAAGATGTCGTCCGCGGCCTCGTCGCCGTCGTCCTCGGAGCCCGCCCATGACCGCCTCGACCGCCCCCGCCACCTTCGACGTCGCCGTCGTCGGCGCCGGCCCGGCCGGGCTCGCAGCGGCCTTCCTCCTCGCCCGCACCGGCTTCGCGACCGCGCTGATCGCGCCGAAGACCCGGCCCGACGACGTCCGCACCACCGCCCTCCTCGGCGGCTCGGTCAAATTCTTCGAGACTCTCGGCCTGTGGGCGGAGATCGCCGCCGCCGGCGCGAATCTCGCGGTGATGCGTCTCGTCGACGACACCGGCCGGCTGATCCGTGCCCCCGAAGCCAGCTTCCGCGCCGCCGAGATCGGGCTCGACACCTTCGGCGTCAACATCGTCAACTCGGCCCTGACGACCATCCTCGACGCGCACGTGGCGACGGCGCCGCGTCTGACCCGCATCGAAGCCGCGGTCGAGGCCGCCGACCTCGGCACCGACACGGCTCGCCTGACGCTGTCGACCGGCGAGACCGTCGCCGCTCGCCTCGTCGTCGCCGCCGACGGTAAGAAATCGCGGCTGCGCGAGGCCGCCGGTATCGGCACCACCGCCTGGGCCCATCCCCAGTCGGCGCTGGTGCTGAACCTCTCCCATCCGGTGCCGCACCGTTTCGTCTCCACCGAATTCCACGGCCCCCACGGCCCCTACGTGCTGGTGCCGCTGCCGGGCAACCGCTCCTCGGTGGTGCTGGTCGAACGACCGCAGGAGGCCGAGCGGCTGAGGGATCTCGACGACGATGCCCTCGCCCTCGAACTCGAGCGCCGCGCCCATTCGCTCTTCGGCCGCTTCACCGTCGAGCCCGGCCGGCAGGTCTGGCCGCTCTCCTCGATGATCGCCGACAACCACGGCACGAAACGCGTGGCGCTGGTCGGCGAAGCCGCCCACACCTTCCCGCCGATCGGCGCCCAGGGGCTGAACCTGTCGTTGCGCGACATCGCCTCGCTCGCCGAGATCCTCGCCGAAGCGGCCCGCGCCAAGAAGGATATCGGATCGGAGGAGACGCTGCGCGCCTACGAGAAGTCGCGCCGCCTCGACGTCGAGACCCGCACCCGCGGTGTCGACGTCGCCAACCGGGCGCTGCTCTCCGATCTGCTGCCGGTCCAGGCGGCCCGCTCGCTCGGCTTCGCCCTCGCCAATTCCATCGGCCCGCTGCGCCGCCTCGTCATGCGCGAGGGCCTGACCCCATCCTGGTCGACGCCACGCCTGATGCGCGGCCTCGACATCGCGGCGGTGTGAGCGGGGACGGTCGTTCTCGCTCCTCTCGGGGGAGCCGAAATGCGGAAGGCGCACGCTGCACCGGGTGCTCGCGGAGGGAGCCGAAGCGCCGGCCGGTGAAGTCGGAACTCGGGATTGCGGGTCCTCTGGACTCGATCGGACCATCGGCCGTCGTCCCCGGCCGGAGCGCCGAAAGGCGCGGAGGGGAAGGGGACCCATTAGCCTCCCCGTGAATAGAGAGGCCAATGGGTCCCCTTCCCTCGCTCTTCGGGCTCGCCGGGGACGACGGCGGCGAGCGGAGTGGCGGCGTCGGCACTCGCGCGCCGTGCGAATGGTCCTCTCCACCCGCGAGGGGGAGAGACGGAGTAAGGGGTATCGCCATGTCCGCGAATCTCGAGATCGGCGACCGACCGGGCACTCCTCTCCCCGTCCCCACCCCGGCTCCCCTCCGCGGTCTCGACGAGGCGGAAGCGGCGCGGCGTCTCGCCCTCGGCGCCAACGAACTGCCGAGCCCCGGCGCCCGCGGCCTCCTCGCCATCCTGAAGAGCGTGCTCTCGGAGCCGATGTTCCTGATGCTGCTGATCGCGGCGGCACTCTATCTCACCCTCGGCGATCCGCGCGAGGGTCTGGCGCTCGGCGTCTTCGCCTGTCTCACCGTCGGCCTCGTCATCTTCCAGGAGGTGCGCGGCGAGCGGGCGCTCTCGGCGTTGCGCGATCTCTCCGCCCCCACCGCCCGGGTGCGGCGCGGCGGGCGCGAGCGCGTCGTCCCGGCGCGCGAAGTCGTCCCCGGCGATCTCCTGGTGATCGAGGAAGGCGAACGCATCGCCGCCGACGCGGTGCTGCGCGACAATCACGCCCTGGTCGTCGACGAATCGCTCCTCACCGGCGAAGGCGTCCCCGTCCGCAAACAGGCCGAGCCCTCGGCGCCCTTCGCCGACGTCCGCCCCGGCGGCGACGATCGGCCCGAACTCTATGCCGCCACCCTCGCCGTCTCCGGCCGCGGCCTCGCCGAAGTGGCGCGCACCGGACCGGCGACCGTCGTCGGCGCCATCGGCGCCTCGCTCGCCACCATCGATCCGGCGGCGACGACGCTCCAGGGCGCCATCGCCGGACTGGTGCGCGCCTTCGCCGTCTTCGGCGCCGCCGCCTCGGTCGCCCTGGTGATCCTGGTCCACATGACCGGCGGCAGTTGGGTCGAAGGCATCCTCGCCGGTCTGGCGCTGGCCATGGCCATGCTGCCGGAAGAGTTCCCGATGGCGCTGGCGATCTTCGTGGCACTCGGCGCCGAGCGCCTCGCCCGCGTCCAGGTGCTGACCCGCCGCCCCGCGATCATCGAGACGCTCGGCGCGGCGACCGTCCTCGCCACCGACAAGACCGGCACGCTCACCGCCAACCGCATGGATCTCGTCGCTCTCGCCAGCGACGGCGAAGAGATCCGCTTCGACGACGGCGCCGCCGCCTCACCGCTCTCCCCGGCGCTCGCACGGGTATTGGCGGTCGCCGCACGGGCGAGCCGCGCCGAGGGCTTCGATCCGATCGATCGCGCCCTGGTCTCCGCCGCCGACACCCGCCTCGACGGTCCCGTCCACCCGGCCGACCACGGGCTCGAGGCGGATTATGCCGTCGCCCCCGGCCTCCTCGCCATGACCCGGCTGTGGCGCGGCCCGAACGGCGCGAGCCTCGTCGCCACCAAGGGCGCGCCGGAAGCGGTCGCCCGGCTCTGCGGCCTCTCCGACGCCGAGACCGACGCCCTCCTCGCCCGGGTCGAGCGCCTCGCCAACCAGGGTCTGCGCATCCTGGCGGTGGCGGAGGGCAAGTGGGACGCGAGCCCGGCGCCGACCCACCAGACCTCTTTCTCGCTCGATCTCGTCGGCCTCGTCGGCTTCGCCGATCCGCTGCGCCCGACCGTGCCGGCGGCGATCACCGAAGCCCACCGCGCCGGCATCCGCGTCGTCATGATCACCGGCGACCACCCCGAGACCGCCCGCGCCATCGCCACCAAGGCCGGCATCGGCCGCGGCGTCGATCGCCCCGTCGGCTTCGCCGAGGGCCCCGTCGCCATCCTCACCGGCCCGGAGATCGCCGAACTCTCCGACGAAGACCTGGCCGCGAAGGTGCGCCACGTCGACGTCTACGCCCGCGTCATGCCCTCGGAGAAGCTGCGTCTGGTGCGCGCCTTCCAGGCCTCGGGCGAGGTCGTCGCCATGACCGGCGACGGCGTCAACGACGCCCCCGCCCTCGAGGCCGCCCATTGCGGCATCGCCATCGGCCCGCGCGCCACCGATGTCGCCAAGGAGGCGGCCGACATCGTGCTCCTCGACGAGGATTTCGGCTCGATCGTCGCCGGTGTGCGGCTCGGCCGCCGCATCTTCGACAACCTGCGCAAGGTGATGATCTACATCGCCGCCATCCACGTGCCGATCGCCGGACTGGCCCTGCTGCCGGTCGTCTTCGGCGCCCCGCCGGTGATGCTGCCGCTGCACGTGGTGCTGACCGAGATGGTCATCGACCCGATCTGCTCGCTCGCCTTCGAGAACGAACGCGAGGAGCCCGGCATCATGGAGCGGCCGCCGCGCGCCCTCGACGAACCCTTCGTCGGGTTGCGTCAGTTGCTGTGGGGACTGGCGCAGGGAGCGGGCATTCTCGTCGCCTGCCTCGGCGTCCACGTCTGGGCGTCGCGCGCCGGCTTCTCGGCCGACATCGCGCGCACCCTCACCTTCGTCGCCCTGACCACCGGCAACCTCGCCCTCGTCCAGGTCGACGCCACCGCCGGACTGACGCTCACCCGCCTCTTCCGCCCCGGCAGCCTCGCCTCCTGGGCGATCACCGCGGCCGCCACGACGGCGCTCGTCACCGTCATCGCGGTGCCCTGGCTGCGAGAGCTCTTCCGCTTCGCCGTGCCCGACCCCGCCTCGCTCGCCGTCGCCGTCGCCGCCGGCCTCTCCGCGCCCGTGGCGTTCGACTTCATGAAGCCGGCGCTGCGGCGGTGGAGGCGGGCGACATAGGGTGCGATGAGCGACGCGACTTGCACCCGACGAATCCCGCGATGCCGCCCCTCATAGCCCCGGCGCCGGCACCACACCCGGTTCGGCGCGGAATTGCGGCGCGATCGGCACCACCGCGGCGGGCAGTACCGTGCCCGACGGGGTCGACACCGAATGGGCGAAGAGGCCGCGCGCCACGAAATGCGGATCGGCGAGCGCCTCGGCGAGGCTCGCGACCGGCGTGACGCAGAACTCGGTGCCCTCGAGCAGTTGCGCCCACTCCGCATGGGTCCGCGCCGCCACCTTCTCGGTGACCGCCGCCCGCGTCTCCACCGGCGTCGCCCGGTCGTTCCTGAGGCTCGCCGGCAGGTCGATGACGTCGCAGAAGGCGAGCCAGAACTTCTCCTCGAGCGATCCGACCGCGAGCAGCCGCTCGTCCTTGGTGCGATAGAGCGAATAGCGCGGCAACGAGCCGACGAAGATCGGCTCGCCCGGATCGGGGAAGCGGCCGTTCACCGCCGCTTCCGCCTGCGGGAAGAAGCCGAAGGTGAACATCGCGTCGGTCATCGCGATGTCGAGACGGGTGCCCCGCCCCGTCTTCTCGCGGCCGAGCAGCGCCAACAGGATGTTGATCACCGCCGGGAACGTGCCGCCGGCGATGTCGGCGGCGAGCAGCCCCGGCGGCGCCGGATCGACGCGCGGCAGCCGGCCGATCGACAGCGCCCCCGTCGTCGCCTGATAGTTGAGGTCGTGGCCCGGCGCCGCCGCCCGCGGACCCGTCGCGCCATAGCCGGTGATGGCGCAGTAGACGATCTTCGGATTGATCGCCGCCAGCGCCTCGTAGCCGAGACCGAGCCGCTCCATCACGCCGGGACGGAACTGCTCCATCACCACGTCGGCCGTCTCGATCAGCGGCCTTAGCTTATCCACCGCGTCGGCGCTCTTCAGGTCGAGCGTGACGATCTCCTTGCCGCGATTGAGCACCGCGTAATAGGCCGACATCGCCTCGGCCCCGGTCCCGACGATCGGCCCGTGGATGCGCATGTCCTCGCCGCCCGGACGCTCGATCTTGATCACCCGCGCCCCGGCCTCGGCCAACATCAGCGTGGCGAGCGGCCCCGGCAGCAGGGTCGAGAAGTCGAGCACGGTGACGCCCGCGAGAGGGCGCTGATCGGCGGGAGTAGCGGTCATGGGGTTTCCTCGGGATTTCGGACGTCGTTATGGGGCGGTCGATCACCGCCGAATGAAATTAGCCCGACGAGGCCGACGGCGGGAACTGCCGTTCGGTCAGAGCCGCCCCGCGTCGCGGTGCCCGCCCCCCGCGCCTCAGCGCACGTGCGGCAGCAGGTCGTTGGTGACCAGCCACAGGAAGCCGGTGACCGTGACCACCGAGACCAGCGTCCCCATCAGCACGATCGTCGAGGCCTGGGAGACATGCGAGTGATATTGCTGGGCGATGACGTAGACGTTGAGCGCCGGCGGCAGGCAGGCCATCAAGAGCGCCGTCATCAGCCACACCCGATCGAAGCCGCCGATCCAGGTGAGGAGCAGGAAGACCAGCACCGGGTGGACGATCAGCTTGATGAACAGCACCACCGGGATCTCGAGCGTGATCTTCTCCACCGGGCGCAGGCCCACCGTCACGCCCATGGCGAAGAGCGCGCAAGGAGCCGCCGCCTGCATCAACGAGGTGAGCATCTTGTCGATGATGACAGGCGGGCGAACGTGCAGCGCTGCCGCCGCCACGCCGACGATGGTCGCCAGGATGAACGGATGCAGGAAGATGCGCTTGAGGATGGCGATCGCCGTCGACCACGGGCTCTGCTTCTCGCCGGCGAGCGCCATCAGGAGCGGCGCCAGCGTGAACAGCATGGCGTTGTCGAAGCAGAAGACCAGCGCCGTCGGGACCGTCGCCTCAGGCCCGAGAGCGGCGAGCGTCAGCCCCGGCCCCATGTAGCCGATGTTGGAATAGGCCCCCGCCACCGCGACGATGGTGGCGGACCGGAGATCGCCGGCGTTGAACAGGATGCCGACGAGCAGCGACACGGCGAAGACGGCATAGGTGGAGAAGGTCGTGCCGACGATGAAGGACCAGTTGGTCAACTGCTCGATCGGCGTCTTCGACAGGAGCTGGAAGAACAGCGCCGGCAGCGACACGTAGACGATGAAGAAGTTGAGCCAGGCGAGCCCTTCGGCCGGCAGCTTGCGCAGCTTGGCCGTCGCCCAGCCGATGAAGATCAACCCGAAAAAGGGAAGCGCGAGGGAGAGAACCTGTTGCATGGGATGCGATCGCGCCTTCCGCCGGAGACGGCCCGGTCGAGGGGAACAGCCGCCGGACGAATCTCCGCCGCACCGATCCCAATCGTTTGAAGCCGGCGAAATCTAGGGCCAAGGCCCCCGTGTCCGTCAACCGCTCGCCGACGCAGAAGACCCATGCGCGAGGCCGCCACGTCGGACGAACCGCCACCTCGACGGTGACCCGCGACGCCGCGCCGCGCCCGATACGCCCCCCGACCTCCGTCGACTTGCGCATCCTCCGGCACCGGGATTAGATCGCGCCGATCCTTTTGCACCGCAGCGACGGGCGATTTCGTGCGCCCGTCTTCCGGAGGTTCCCATGACGTCCAAGACCCCCAAGGCCTTCTTCAAGCCGCTCGCCATCGGCGCCCCGGAGCCCTTCCGCGAACTGCCGGTGACGCTCGAGCGCATGATCCACTTCGTGCCGCCGCACATGGAGAAGGTCCGCGCCAAGGTGCCGGAGCTCGCCGCGAAGGTCGACGTGGTGCTGGGCAACCTCGAGGACGCCATCCCCGCCGACCAGAAGATCGCCGCCCGCAAGGGCTTCATCGAAATGGGCAAGGCCACCGACTTCGCCGCCCTCGGCACGGGGCTGTGGACCCGCATCAACTGCCTGAACTCGCCCTGGGTGCTCGACGACGTCACCGAGATCGTCGCCGAACTCGGCGACAAGCTCGACGTCATCATGCTGCCCAAGGTCGAGGGCCCCTGGGACATCCACTTCCTCGACCAGTTCCTCGCCCAGCTCGAGGCCAAGCACGGCGTGAAGAAGCCGATCCTGATCCACGCCATCCTGGAGACGGCGGAAGGCGTCAAGAACGTCGAGGCGATCGCCACCGCGAGCCCGCGCATGCACGGCATGAGCCTCGGCCCGGCCGATCTCGCCGCCTCGCGCGGCATGAAGACCACCCGCGTCGGCGGCGGCCATCCCGAGTATCAGGTGCTCGAGGACGCCAAGGGCGACGCCCCGCGCACCCGCTTCCAGCAGGACCTGTGGCACTACACCGTCGCCAAGATGGTCGACGCCTGCCAGTCGGCCGGCATCAAGGCGTTCTACGGCCCGTTCGGCGACTTCGCCGATCTCGCCGCCTGCGAAGCGCAGTTCCGCAACGCCTTCCTCATGGGCTGCCTCGGCGCCTGGTCGCTGCACCCGACCCAGATCGACATCGCCAAGCGCGTCTTCTCGCCCGATCCGGGCGAAGTGACCTTCGCCAAGAAGATCCTCGACGCCATGCCCGACGGCACCGGCGCGGTGATGATCGACGGCAAGATG
>NZ_DAIPZB010000049.1:0-33219 GCF_036782435.1 Pinisolibacter sp.
GGATCTTCACGTTGTAGTCGACCACCCGCTTCACGGGCACCAGGATCTTCATGGGCTTTTCCAATCAGAAAATCATCGAGGGTTCAGCTCGGTCGGAAGAGGGGGAGCCCTCAGAAGAACGCCTGGATGCCCGTCTGCGCCCGACCCAGGATCAGGGCGTGGACGTCGTGGGCGCCCTCGTAGGTGTTGACCGTCTCGAGGTTGGCGGCGTGGCGCATCACCTGATACTCGATCGAGATGCCGTTGCCGCCGTGCATGTCACGCGCCATGCGGGCGATGTCGAGCGCCTTGCCGCAGTTGTTGCGCTTGATGATCGAGATCATCTCCGGCGCCATCCGGCCCTCGTCGAACAGCCGGCCGACGCGCAGGGCCGCCTGGAGGCCGAGAGTGATCTCGGTCTGCATGTCGGCGAGCTTCTTCTGGTAGAGCTGGGTGGCGGCGAGCGGCTTGCCGAACTGCTTGCGGTCGAGGCCGTACTGGCGGGCCCGCATCCAGCAGTCCTCGGCCGCGCCCATCACCCCCCAGGCGATGCCGTAGCGCGCCCGGTTGAGGCAGCCGAAGGGACCCTTCAGCCCCGAGACGTTCGGCAGGATCGCGTCCTCCGGGACGACGACGCCGTCCATGACGATCTCGCCGGTGATCGAGGCGCGCAGGCTGAGCTTGCCGCCGATCTTCGGGGCGGAGAGGCCCTTCATGCCCTTCTCCAGCACGAAGCCGCGGATCTCGCCGTCGTGGGCGGCCGACTTCGCCCAGACGACGAAGACGTCGGCGATCGGCGAGTTGGAGATCCACATCTTCGAGCCGACGAGGCGGTAGCCGTCGGCGACCTTCTCGGCGCGGGTCTTCATGCCCGCCGGGTCGGAGCCGGCGTCGGGTTCGGTCAGGCCGAAGCAGCCGACCCATTCGCCGGAGGCGAGCTTGGGCAGGTACTTCTGCTTCTGCTCTTCCGAGCCGTAGGCCTCGATCGGGTACATGACCAGCGACGACTGGACGGACATCATCGAGCGATAGCCGGAATCGACCCGCTCGACCTCGCGCGCCACCAGCCCGTAGGAGACGTAGCCGGCGCCGGCGCCGCCGTAGTCGTCCGACACGGTGACGCCGAGGAGGCCGAGTTCGCCCATCTCGGAGAAGATGGCGCGATCGGTCTTCTCCTCGAGATAGGCCTCGGCGACGCGCGGAAAGAGCTTCTCCTGAGCGTAGGCGCGGGCGGTCTCGGAGATGAGGCGTTCGTCCTCGGTCAGCTGCTCGGTGAGGAGGAAGGGATCCTCCCACTTGAAGGGGGCAATCTTGTTGGGGGCCATGGTCGTTTCCGTTCGTTCTGCGTCAAGGGTGGGAATTCTCGAAGACCTCTTCGGCATGCTGCCGAGGGAAGGGGTGCAGGGGCATTCCGCCTCCGATGGTCCCGGCGTTCACCGCGCGACCGCGGATCGGGGCGGCGGCCGTCGTCATGCGTCGTCTCCGGTGTGGACGACGCCATCGATCTCGTCGCGGATGCGGCGGACGACGCCCGCCGCCATCGCGATGGTGGCGCCGGCCTCGTCGACCACCTCACCCTCGACGTGGATCGTCTTGGCGCCGCCGCCGCGGATCCGCGACCGCGCCAGCAGGCGTCCGTCGCGCACGGGCGCGACAAAATTGGTGGAGAGCTGCACCACCACCACGCGGCCGGTGAGCCGCCCGTCGACGAGGCGCACTCCGGCGAGCGAACAGACGCTGTCGAGCATCGACAGCACGACGCCGCCATGAACGGCGCCGTTGCGGTTGAGGTGATGCGGCCCGACGTCGAGCGCCAGTTCCGGCCCTTCCTCGGTCCAGCCGACGATGGCCAGACCGAGATGAGCGGCGAAGCCGGCCAGCGGCGGGTAGGTCGTCTTCTGGTCCGTCATCGGGAGGCCTTCGCGGTGAGGTCGGAAGCTCGGCGCGCGCGGCGCCGGACCCGGAGAGAGGATCGCGGGATCGCTCAGCTCGCCTTGACGAGCCCGCCCGCCAGGGTGACCCGCCGCAGATGATGAGCGGTGTCGCCGAAGGCGATCTCGATCATCGCGAGGCGGCGGAAGTGATGGGCGCCGAGATACTCCATCGTCATGCCGATGCCGCCGTGCAGCTGCACCGCGGTCTGACCGACGAAGCGGGCGGAGCGGTTGATCTGCACCTTGGCGGCGGAGATCGCCGAGCGCCGTTCGTCGGCGTCCTCGGCCTCGACCATCATCGCGGCGTAGAGCGCCATGGAGCGGGCCTGTTCGAGGGCGACGAACATGTCGACCGCCTTGTGCTGCAGGCTCTGGAAGGAGCCGATCGCCACACCGAACTGCTTGCGGGTGCGCAGGTATTCGACGGTGAGGTCGGTCAGCGCCCGCATCGAGCCGATCGCCTCGGCACAGACCGCGGCGATCGCCGCCTCGGTCGCCCGCTCGACGATCGCCACGCCGCCGCCGATCGGACCGAGCACGGCTTCCGCCGGCAGCTCGACGCCGTCGAGCGAGATCTCGGCGGTGCGTCCGCCGTCGTGCGCCGTGTGCGGCACGACCCGCAGTCCGGGCGTTCCGGCCGGCACCAGGAAGAGCGTGACGCCGTCGCCGTCGCGACGGGCGCCGGAGGTGCGCGCGCTCACGATCAGCAGATCGGCGGTGCCGCCGTGCTCCACCACGGTCTTGCGACCATCGAGGCGCCAACCGCCCGACGGGGTCGGGGTCGCGGTGGTGGCGACGTCGAAGAGGTCGTACCGGGCCCGGGCCTCGCCATGAGCCAGGGCGGCGCGCGAGGTGCCGGCGATCACCGCCGGCAGGATCGCCTCGCGCTGGGCGTCGTTCGCGGCCAGTCGCAGGGCTCCCCCGGCGAGGACGATCGCGGCGAGGAAGGGCTCGGGCGCGAGCCGGCGCCCGAAGGCCTCCATCACCAGACCGATTTCCACCGGCCCGCAGCCGAAGCCGCCGTCGGCCTCGGCGAAGGGCAGGCCGAGCACGCCGAGCTCGGCGAGCTCGGTCCAACGCGAGGCCGAGAAGCCGGCGGCTTCGGCGCGGGCCGCGATCGTCGCCTCGAGGGTCGGATAGGTGTCGGCGGCCCAGCGCTCGACGGTGTCCTTCAGCAGGGTCTGTTCTTCGGAGAGATCGAAATCCATGGGTTCAGCTCCTCACAGGCCGAGGATCGCCTTGGCGATCACGTTGTGCTGGATCTCGTTGGACCCGCCGTAGATCGAGACCTTGCGCGTGTTGAAATAGACGGGCGCCGCAGTGTCGGCCCAGGCGAAGGGGGCATCGAGGTCATCGAGACCGTCGCCGATACGCTCGCCGGAGAGGGCGGCCGGACCGGCCAGCTCGAGCAGCAGCTCGGTGGTGGCCTGCTGCAACTCCGAGCCGCGCAGCTTGAGGATCGAGGAAGCGGGATCCGGCTTGGTCGGATCGCGGGTCGCCTGGGCGGCGACCACCCGCATCTGGGTGATCTCCAGCGCCTTCAGCTCGATCTCCACCGCGGCGAGGCGCGAGCGGAAGTCGAGATCGTCCCACATCGTGCCCTCGCCGGCCGGGGTCAGCGGCGCCAGCCGCTTGATGCGGGTGATGCGCTCCTTGGACATGCCGATGCGGGCGATGCCGGTGCGCTCGTTGGCGAGCAGGAACTTGGCGTAGTCCCAGCCCTTGTTCTCCTCGCCGACGAGGTTCTCGACCGGCACTTCCACGTTGTCGAGGAAGACCTCGTTGACCTCGTGGCGGCCGTCGATGGTGATGATCGGGCGCACGGTGACGCCGGGCGTCTTCATGTCGATCAGCAGGAAGGAAATGCCGGCCTGCTTCTTGGCGGTCGGATCGGTGCGGGCGAGGCAGAACATCCAGTCGGCGTACTGGCCGAGGGTGGTCCAGGTCTTCTGCCCGTCGACCACATAGACGTCGCCCTTGCGCACCGCCCTGGTCTTCAGCGAGGCGAGGTCGGAGCCGGCGCCGGGCTCGGAGAAGCCCTGACACCACCAGTCGTCGAGATTGGCGATGCGCGGCAGGAAGCGCTGCTTCTGCGCCTCGTTGCCGAACTGGGCGATGACCGGGCCGACCATGAAGCAGTTGAACTGCAGCGGCAGCGGCACCGCCGCCTGCATCAGCTCCTCCATGAAGATGTAGCGCTGCACCGCGGTCCAGTCCTGTCCGCCCCAGGCGACCGGCCAATGCGGCACGGCCCAGCCCTTGGCGTTCAGGATCCGCTGCGAGGTGATGTAGTCCCGGTGGTCGAGCTTGCGGCCTTCCGACACCTTCGTGCGGATGTCGGCGGGAATCTCGGTCAGGAAAAAGGAGCGGACTTCCTCGCGGAAGGCGATCTCTTCGGGGGTGAAGCGCAGGTCCATCAGTTCGCTCCCGGGTGAATTTCGAAGAGGCCGGCCGCACCCATGCCGCCGGCGATGCACATGGTGACGACGGCGAAGCGCACGCCTCGACGTCGGCCCTCGAGGAGCGCGTGGCCGACCAGGCGGGCGCCGCTCATGCCGAAGGGATGGCCGATCGAGATGGCGCCGCCGTCGACGTTGACGATCGCGGGATCGAGGCCGAGGCGGTCGATGCAGTGGACGGACTGCGAGGCGAAGGCCTCGTTGAGCTCCCACAGGCCGATGTCGGCGACCGTCAGGCCCCGACGGGCGAGCAGGCGCGGCACCGCGAAGACCGGGCCGATGCCCATCTCGTCCGGCTCGCAGCCGGCGGTGGCGTAGGACCGGAAGGTGCCCAGCGGCTCGAGCCCGCGCCGCGCCGCCTCGTCGGCCGACATCAGCACGCAGGCGGAGGCGCCGTCGGAGAGCTGGCTGGCGTTGCCGGCGGTGACGTATTCGTCGGCACCACGCACCGGCTTCAGCGCCGCCAGCCCCTCGTAGGACGTATCGGGGCGATTGCCCTCGTCGCGCGCCAGCGTGACGGTCCGCCGGGAGACCTCGCCGGTCGCCTTGTCGGTCACCGCCTGCTCGACGGTGATCGGCACGATCTCGGCATCGAAGCGTCCGGAGCCTTGCGCGGCAGCGGTGCGCTTCTGGCTCTCCAGGGAGAAGCGATCCTGCGCCTCGCGGGAGACACCGTGACGCCGTGCCACGATGTCGGCGGTCTCGATCATCGAGGTGTAGACCGACGGCTTCTCGGCGGTCAGCCGGGGGTCGCGATAGAGTTCGCGATCGACCGGCTGGGTCAGGGTGATGGATTCGAGCCCACCGGCGACCGCGATCGGAACGCCGTCGCGGGCGATGCGTCCGGCCGCAGCGGCGACCGCCTCGAGGCCGGAGGCGCAGAAGCGCGAGACGACGGCGGCGCTCGCCGAGACCGACACGCCGGCGCGGAGCGCGGCATGGCGTGCGACGTTGCCGCCGGTCGCCCCCTCCGGGTAACCGCAGCCGAGGATCACCTCCTCGACCTCGTCGCCGGCGAGGCCGGCGCGATCGAGGCTCGCGCGGATCACGTGGGCGCCCATGGCGGCCCCTCGGGTCAGGTTGAGCGCGCCGCGTCCCGCCTTGGCGATGGCGGTCCGCGCAGTCGAAACGACGACGACGTCGACCATGGTCTTTTCCTCAGTGGGTTTCGGCGGGGCCGGCGAAGGTCGCGCCCTCGGCGGCGAGCCGGCGCAGCAGGGCCGACGGCTTCAGACCGTCGTCACCGGTTTCCGCCGCCATCTCGTCGAGGCCGGTGACGATGGTCGAAAGTCCGACGCGGTCCGCCCAGTGCATCGGACCGCCGGTCGATGCCGGCCAGCCGTAGCCGTTGATCCAGACCAGGTCGATGTCGCTCGACCGCGCCGCGATCCCTTCCTCCAGGATCTTCGCGCCCTCGTTGACCATCGGGTAGAACAGCCGCGCCAGGATTTCCGAGGTGGAGAAGGCGCGCCGGGTGATGCCGTGCTCGTCGGAGAGGCGCCGGATCAGCGCCTCCACGTCCGGGTCGCGCTCGCCTTTCCGGGCGCCGGCCGGATAGACGTGGAAGCCCCGGCCGGCCTTCTGGCCGAAATGCCCCTGCTCGCAGAGGGCGTCGGCGACCGGTGCTTTGCCGCCGGTCGCCTTGCGGTTGCGCCAGCCGATGTCGAGACCGGCCAGATCCAGCATCGCGAAGGGCCCCATGCGAAAGCCGAAGGTGGTGACCGCCTCGTCGATCTCGTGCGGCAGCGCGCCGGCGAGCAGCAATCGCTCGGCCGCCGCGCTGCGCTTGGCCAGAATGCGATTGCCGACGAAGCCGTGGCAGACGCCGACCACCACCGGCAGCTTGCCGAGGCGGCGCGCCAGATCGAGCGCGGTGGCGATCACGTCCGGAGCGGTCTTCGCCGCCCGCACGATCTCGAGCAGGCGCATGACGTTGGCGGGCGAGAAGAAGTGCAGACCGATCACGTCGGCGGGCCGCGCCGTGAAGCCGGCGATGGCGTCGACGTCGAGATAGGAGGTGTTGGTGGCGAGGATCGCACCCGGCTTGGTGATGCGATCGAGGGCGCGGAAGATCTCTTCCTTGACGCCGATCTCCTCGAAGGCCGCCTCGACGATCACGTCGGCCCCGGCCGCCGCTTCGAGCCCGACCGCCCCGCTCAACAGCGCGAGCCGCGCCGCCAGCGCCTCGGCCGTGAGCGAGCCGCGCGTCACCGAGGTCTCCCAATTGGCCCGGACGCGCGCGAGGCCGGCGTCGAGCGCCTCCTGCTTCTGTTCGATCACGGTGACGGCGATGCCGGCCTGGGCGAAGCACATGGCGATGCCGCCGCCCATGGTGCCGGCCCCGATCACCGCCGCGCGGGCGATCGCGCGCGGGCGATCGTCCTTGCCGACGCCGGGCACGCGCGCGGCCTGGCGTTCGGCGAAGAAGAGATGCCGCGCCGCCTTCGAGCGCGGATCGCGCAGAAGCGCCAGGAAATGCGCACGTTCGATCGCCAGACCTTCCGCGTAGGGACGGTCGAGCGCGGCGCGCACGGCGTCGACCAGCGCGGCGACGTCGGGCGTGTCGGGGGACTTCGCGAGGGCTGCGGCCGCGGCCGCCTCGAAGGCCTCGCGGTCGGCCGGGTCGGCGGCGACCGTGACGGTGGAGAGACGGCGCAGCGTGCCGCGATCGGCGATCTCGAGCGCGATCGCGACCGCGACGTCGAGGAGATCGCCCTGGGCGAGTGCGTCGACGAGACCGAGCGCGACGGCCTTCTCGGCGGCGATCGGAGCGCCGGAGAGCATGATCGAGAAGGCCCGGGTGGCACCGATCAGTCGGGGCAGACGCTGGGTGCCTCCGGCGCCCGGCAGGAGGCCGAGCTCGATCTCGGGCAGACCGACCGTCGCGCCGGGTGTGGCGATGCGGGCATGACCCGCCAACGCCAGTTCGAAACCGCCGCCGAGCGCGGCACCGTTCAGGGCGATCACCACGGGCTTGGCGCAGGCTTCGATCCGGGCGAGCACGTCGGGCAGAGCGGGAGGGATCGGCGGCTTGCCGAATTCCGTGATGTCCGCGCCGGCGACGAAGGCCCGCCCGGTGGCGGTGACGACGATCGCGCGAATGGTGGGATCGGCTTCGGCCGCCGCGACCGCGGTGACGAGATCGCTCCGCAGCCGGGCCGAAAGCGCGTTCACCGGAGGATTGTCGATGGTGAGAAGCGCGACGCCGTCGACGCTCCGTCTCGAGACCGTTTCCATGCGTCCTCCCGACGCGTTGAACTGTATAGCGGAATTGAAAACCGCATAAATTTGCTGAGCAGATGAAATGCGGAATGAGAAACCGCTTGTCAAGCCATATACAGGGCAATTCCTTCGGTTCGTTGGTTGATTTGTTCTGCAATGCAGAATCAATGTCTGTTTTTGTTGACAAGTTCGAAAGGCCGTGGCACTCGATGGACAGCCGCTGGTCAGCCGACGGACGCGAACGATGCGGGATACGACCCGTGCGAAACGGAGGAAGCGTCGAGCCGGGCGCTGCGGGCGGGGTCTCGACCGGGATCGTCGGCGACGTCGTCTTCTCGAGCCCGGCCTCGCAGGTCGATCTCGATCTCCCGCACGATCTCTACTTCGCCTGCGACGGACGCTCGTCCGCCGCGGAGCTCCGATCACTTCGCCGCGAAGAGGACCCGCCCCCATGTCGCCGACGATCCTGGTCGAGACCCCGCGCCCCCTTCGCGTTCGTGATCCCGCCGTGGGATAAGACCATCGAGATCACGAGAGACGAGAGGTCAGTCATGGCGGAGCATCATACAGACGTGGCCGATACCGACGACGATCCCCGGGAAGATCGCCACTTCGTCACGGCGTTGGCGCGGGGATTGGACGTCCTCTCGGCCTATCGGCCGGGTGAGACTTGGCTCGCCAACCACGAAATCGCCGAGCGTTGCCGCCTGCCGCGATCCACGGTGACGCGGCTGACCTACACGCTGACCAAACTGGGCTATCTCCATTTCGGCGAGGAGGTCGGCAAGTATCGACTCGGTAGCCGTCTGATGGCGCTGGGCACGGTGGCGCTCGGCGGGCTCAGCGTGCGTCAGATCGCGCGGCCGGCGATGCGCGATCTCGCCAACATGTCGAATGCCTCGGTCGGGCTCGGCGTGCGCGACAATCTCTCGATGCGCTACGTCGAGATCGCCCGGGGTCCGGCGGCGATCGCGCTCAACATCGACGTCGGCTCCCGCCTCTCGATGACCCGCAGCTCGATGGGCCGAGCCTTCATCGCCGCTCTGACGCCGGCGGAGCGCGATCAGCTCTTCCACGATTTGAAGATGCTCGATCCGCTCGCTTGGCCGAAGATGGAGAGCATGCTGAAGCGGGCGCTCGAGGAGTACGAGCAACTGGGCTGCAGCTGTTCCTTCGGCGATTGGCAGGAAAACGTCAGCGCCATCGCCCTCGGCTTCCGCCCCGGCGGCGGTCTGCCGCCGATGGTGATCAATTGCGGTGCGCCGACCGTGATCGCCTCGCCCGACTTTCTTCTGAAAACGGTCCGCCCGCGCCTCCGCGAAGTCGTCGCCGGCCTCGACGGGGTGATGGGGACGTGACCAGAATCACGGAGCTTCCGATGACGACTCTCGCCGATTTCGACCTGCCGCTTTCCGGTGTCCGCGTACTGGATCTGTCGCGTATCCTCGCAGGCCCCTGGTGTGCCCAGGTCCTCGGTGATTTCGGGGCCGACGTCATCAAGGTCGAGCATCCCCTCCGTGGGGACGATACGCGCGACTGGGGGCTCAGGACCGGGGCGACGACCACCTCTTATTTCGACGGGGTCAATCGCAACAAGCGCTCGATCGGCATCGATCTGGCCACCGCCGAGGGCCTCGCGCAGGTGCGCGCGCTGGCACGGGAGGCGGACGTCGTGGTGCAGAACTTCAAGACCGGGGGCGCAGAGAAGCTCGGGCTGGGCTGGGAGGATCTCTCCCAGGAGAACCCCCGTCTCGTCTACTGCTCGATCGCCGGCTACGGCCCCGGCCCGGAGGCGGAGCGCCCCGGCTACGATCTGCTGGTCCAAGGCGAGGCCGGGCTGATGGCCCTCAACGGCGAGGCCGGCCGTCCGCCTCTGAAGTTCGGCGTCGCGGCGGTCGATCTCTTCACCGGTCAATATGCGGCGCAGGCGGTGCTCGCCGCGCTCTTCCGCCGCGAGCGGACCGGCCGGGGCGGCCGCGTCGATCTGGCGCTCTTCGACTGCGGCGTGGCGCTGACCTCCTACTACGGGTTGGAGGCCCTGGTGCAGGGCGAGGATCCGCCGCGTTACGGCAACGCCCATCCCTCGATCGTCCCTTATGGGGTCTTCGAAGCCGCGGACGGTCCGCTCGTGATCACCGTGGGCAACAATGCCCAATACGACCGCTTCTGCAAGATCGTCCTCGCGCGTCCCGATCTGGCGACGGATCCGCGCTTCGCCACCAACCTCGAGCGCGCCCGCAACCGCGCCGCCCTGCTGCCGGAACTCGAGGGCGAACTACGCCGGCACACGCGGGCCGATCTCCTGCGCGCGCTCGGCGAGGCCGGCATCCCGGCCGGCGAGGTGCTCGGTCTTCATCAGGCGCTGACGTCCGAGCGCGCCGGCGTCGCCGGCTCGGTCGAGCGTCGCGGCGAGGCGGGCGCGGCGTCGCGCTGGTTGTTGGCGCCGCCCTACCGTGTCGACGGGAGCCGTGTTCCCATTCGCCTGTCACCTCCCGAATTGAACTCGGCACTCACTTCGGTGCAGTGGGGAAAATAAAATCGAATTGGTCCAATCCGTGAAAACCGGAGCGGTCGGAGTCGAATCGCGCCGGCTCCGTCCGTGGCTCGGCGCTCTGGTTCGGGCGGGGATGGCCACCTGCTCCTGTTCGTCCCACCAGCGTAGTTCGGCCTCGGCCGGCGGGATGTCGCCGATCGGCTCGAGGAGCCGGCGGTTGTTGAACCAGTCGACCCATTCGAGAGTCGTGATCGCCCTCGTGCTCGAAGGTCATCCTGACGCGCGGCCACGCACTTCCGGGGCGAACTTGTTCGCCGTCTTGCTCGTCATGGCTCCATCCTCTCGAGAGTTGGAGCCTCCGGCAAACCCGGCGCGGTTCAACAGTCAGAATGCCGAATAGACGAAAGGCTCGGCATGAAGACGATTTGGCGCGACGCCTTTTAGGCGCAACAGCCGACAGCTCACCTCTATGGCGTGCGGCGAGCCGAACGCATAGACGCGGTAAGCGCTCAAATCTTGAAAGTCCGCTGTAAGAACATCGGTGAGAAGGCCGAGACGGTCGGTGCGATTCAACGCTCCTCCTCCGACCACCGTATGACTGTAACGCAAATTCACCAAATCTTTGGTTGCCTGCTGCAGTTCTTGCCGGCCATAAATGTATTCAGCTGAGGAAAATCCGGCATAGATGTATATCGGATTCGGCATCCGGGCCTCGGAAATGGTCCGTAGCAAGGCTATGAGCGGCCCCAGTCCCGTATTGTTGGAAATACACAGGATCGGTGCAGGGCAGTTGCGACGAAGAAAAGCGGCACCCAACGGCCCTCGTAACTTCAAATTATTTCCAACCTTCAAGGTGTCCCTGATGTAGCGGGAGGCCTGGCCATGATAGTGAAGCTGGATGTCGAAACGCAAGGTGTCATCGGTCGGCATACTTGCCGCAGAGTACATTCTTACGATGTTGGATGGAAAAGTTACCTCAAAATACTGCCCGGCTGCGAATTTGACGGGCTTTCAGGACTCAGTGTCAGCCGTCTTATATGTTCCACCGGGGCGTCGACCGAGACGACACGGCCACGCGCCATCTGCGCCGGCAGCACCAATATGTCGGCCGGGTCAAGAATTTCGATCAAACAATCGGCGTTGGGCACAGTTTGACAGGCCAGGACAGACGCCATTTCACTGAAATGATATCCTACAGAAAGAAAATCCGGCACAGCCAACGAACATCTGCAGAGACCGCAGCGGCCGTCTTTGCAGCTATGTGAAATCGGTGCATTTTGGCGGATCAGCGCCGCGAGGATCGTCTCATCCGGCTGGATGTCGAGGACCTTTCGGCTCGGGATCAGCGTGAGCTCCATGATCACTCAGCTCGCCGGTTTGAGAAAAAGCTTGTAAATCAAATTGCGCAACCAGAAATTGCCGGGATCGCGATGCATGCGCCGATGCCAGCAAACGTCGACGTAAACCGTCGGCAACGTACCTGGAAATGGTAGGCTGATCAGGCCATACGGCGCTTCGAGGATGAGAGCGGCATCCTCAGGCAGAGTTGCGACCATATCCGTGGCCTGCAACGTTGGGCCGAGACTCAGGAAGTGCGGTACAGTAAGGCGAATGTTTCGGGATATGCCTTTGCGTTCCATCAACGCATCCATGTCGCCATGCCCCGTTCCTTGGGCAATAATCACGACATGTTCCTGTGCGAGATAATCGGATAACGTCCAAGCTGACTTTTTTGCCAGCGGGTGATTCTTCCGTACGCAGATGACGTGCTTTTCCTGCAATAGACGTCGAGAAAGGAAATTGCCTTTGAGCCGAGGCAATACGTCGATCGCAAGGTCGATCGTGCCCATTTCCATTTCTTCTCGCAAGTCCGAATTTCCCGGCCGAAGGGTCGTGAATCGTATCTTCGGCGCAATTTCCGCTGTCTTGGCCAAGATGCGTGGCAGCAGGTAGGCCTCCCCGATATCCGTCAAACCAAGCCGAAACAGTCGACGATCCGTCGCGGGGTTGAAGTCCGTCGGCTGGGTGAATGTCGCGTCGATCATCGCGAGCGCATAACCGATCGGTTCGGCGATTTGAGTGGCGAACGCCGTCGGCTCCATGCCTCCAGATGAACGAATAAAGAGATCGTCACCTGTCAGTTCGCGAAGTCTCTTGAGTGCATTACTGACGCCGGGTTGCGTCAGGCCCAAAGCTTCGGCGGCTGCCGAAACTTTTCGATCAACCATCATACGATGGAATATCCGAAGCAAATTTAGATCGAACTTCAAAATATCGATCATTTTCATGCTACCGAGCTGGCACGAACAAGAGTCTCAGGAAGAAAAAAATTTCGATTCCTATTTCCAGCCCAGGCTTCCATTCCGGTTTTGATGGGAGGGATGCGATGAGCGATCGTCGCCGTGGATTCGGGCATGCCGCCCGCAGCACACGGGAGGGGGCGAAGCGTGAAGAAAGCACAGAACCATCTCCCGTGCCGAGAGGCGCCGAGACACCGGGAGCGCAGGCGAGAGTGATGCTCCCGGCCGGAGGTTCTTCCATTTCGTTCATCGATCCGCATCACCGATTTCCCCCGCTCCGACTTTCGACCCTCGTCGAGAAGGTCGCCCGCCCGAATCCGGCCAACGCTACCCATATGAATAAAGAATACATTGAAAACGTGCATCCGACGTAAAATCCGAAGTGAGCGCAATACATTCGAGCCTCGCCGTCGGGATGGCAAGAGGGCGCCGAAATAACCGCCCGCTCGGCCTTCTTACTTCACGATCGTCTGAATGGCGGTGTATTCCAACAGCGCCTCGTCGCCGTTTTCGATGCCGATTCCGGATTGCTTGCGCCCACCGAAGGGAACGGACGGAGACAGGAACTGGGCCTTGTTGATCCAAACGGTCCCGCTCTCGATCCGTTCGGCGACCTTGGCCGCCACGTCGGTATCCTTGCTCCAGACCGATGCGGCAAGCCCGAATTCGCTGCTGTTCGCGCGCCGAATCGCGTCGTCGATATCGCGATATCGCAGCAGGGGAACGACCGGGCCGAAGGGCTCCTCGGTCACGACGCGGGCATCGTCGGGCGGATCGTCGACGATCGTTGGCGCGATGAAATATCCCGGCCCATCGAAATCGCCGGGCTCGGAAAGGAATTCGAGGTTGGCGCTCCGTGATTCCTCGATCAGTTCGCGGACACGCTGATACTGGAGCCGGTTCTGCACAGGACCGAGGCTCGTGCCCGGCTCCTCGCCGTTCGCCGGACGATGCGCTCGGGCAAGATCGGCCATGGCCGCCGCAAAGCGATCGTAGATGGCGTCATGGACGTAGATCCGCTTCGCAGCGACGCAGACCTGACCGCTGTTGCGGAATGCGGCCCAGAAAATCTTCTCCGCGACTTCGTCGACGTCGACGTCGGGCAATATGATTGCCGGATCGTTTCCACCGAGTTCGAGCGTGAGACGCTTGAGGTTGCCGGCGGCGCTACGCATCACCGCCCGGCCCGTGGCCGTCGAACCGGTGAAGGCGATCTTGTCGATTCCGGCGTGCTGCGAGATCAGGGGCCCCAGTTCATCGCCGCCAGAAACGAAATTGACCAGACCCGGCGGAAGAATGTCGAGCAATGCCTCGCCCAACTTGAGGGTCGACAGCGGTGTGAAGGGTGAAGGCTTCAGCACGACCGCATTGCCCGCCAGAAGTGCGGGTGCCAATTTCCATACTGCGAGGGTGATCGGAAAATTCCAAGGCGTGATCGCGCCGACGACCCCGATCGGCACGCGCCGAACCTCGATCTCGTGTCGATTGCCCTCGGTATATCGTTCAATCGGCAGTTCACGCGTGGCATAGTGCTTGAACCAGAGCGCGGCGCGTTGAATTTCGGCCTTTGCTTCCGCGAGAGGTTTGCCCTGTTCGCGGGTGAGCAGCAGGCTCAACGGCTCGGCAATCGATTCCATTCTGTCCGCGATCGCGTTCAACAGCGCGCTTCGGGTCGCGTGAGAGGAATGGCGCCAGCTGAGGAAGGCGTTGCGGGCGGCGCCGACGGCCGCGTCCAGTTGCTGCGGAGAGCAGTCCGGCGCCTGGCCAACTGAGGTTTCCGTCGCCGGGTTGACGACGTCGAAGGTCTTGTCGGCACTCGTCGTTCGCCCATCGATCACCATCTGGAAGTCGCGAAAGAAGTCGACCTCGTTGCTCTTCGCCATGGAGTCCTCGTGTCCATAGAGTCGTGCGGCATGCCGAACCGACTACCGATCGATCAAGACCTACGCCGGCGACTACTCGTCGCCGGCGTCGATATGGTGTGGGACACCGCGGGGCGCCGGGCCACCAGGCGATACGATCAGAGGAACGCGTTGAGGTTCTTGCTCAGCAGCGTGTTCTGATTGAGGTGGATAGTCCGCTGGACCAGCTTCAGACCGTCCGGCGTGCGACGCCAGAGGTCCTTGCGCTTGCCGACCTGGATATCCTCGTCGCTTTCATTGCGCCCACGGCAGAGCAGGAACGCGGAGTAGACGCGATATTCGCTCTCCGTTTCCGTCAGCTCCACCTCGACATTGCCGATGAGGTGCGTGAAGCGGGTGGCAGGGTCCTCGGACCAGGCCGTTCCCGTCTTCAGCCGGTCGAGACGCTTGAGCATGTCTTCGCGGTTGTCGTTGAAATAAGCTGCCCGCTTGAGATCCGCGATGATATTGCTCTTGTCCGCGCGGTATCGTGTCTCCATGTTCGGCATGAAATAGTGGAGATCCGGGGCAAGCATTTCGACCCACTCGTCGTAGCGCTCGGCATCCAGGAGCCTGGCTTCGCGGTAGAGCACTTGCTGGATCTCGACGACCAGATCGACCGCGGGAGCCGACAACGGCGCGATTTTTTGAGCCAGTTGGTTCATGTCATCCTCCTATACGCGATCGATCAAAGGCTCCGGAGCCCGTTGTGCAGGTCGCGGGTTTCGCGGCCCTTGAGACGATTGCCCTGACGGTCGGGAACGTCGTTCCAGCTTTCCGCGGTCATCAGGTCGAGCCAACGGCGGTGGAAGGCGCGCTGATTGGAATCTCCGAACTGTCCCCTGTAGATGATGCCGGGCAGTTCGGGGTGGTCGTCCTTGCGGCTGATGCCACAACGGTAGTGCAGCCGCCCCTGGCGGGTCACAAACCCCTTGTTGGTCGAGCAGCTGTTTTCCCAGTTCTCGCCGTCGTCCATCTCGAAGGTGCCGCTCGGACCGAAGGTCTGCATCACGCCCTTGGTGAGCTCGTCTTTGATTTCGTCGGGCATATTACGGTTGACGATGGTCCAGGTCCGCACTTCCGTCTTGTCGGGCCCCTTGGGCAACCAGGTGCGGAACGTCGAGATCCCGGGCAGGTAGGAAACATTCGGGAACACGGTTGCCGATGCGATCGAGCCGAAGATCGTGGAACGGAGCTTGCCCAGTCGCGCCTCGATCCGGGGCTTCAGTACCTGCATGAAGTATTCGGTCACTTTCGGGCGACCGAGCAGCATGATGTCACCGAAGCCATCCATGCCGAATTCATGACCATGGCCGTTGGCGCTCGCATGGAAGGTGTTGTGCAGATCCAACTCGGGAAACGCCATGCCACCCGTCATGGCCTTGGCACCAGAATCGTGGGACCAAGCGGCGTGATAGGCGTCGCCGATGAAGTTTTCCGCTGCCATCTTCCAGTTCATCGGAATGACGAACTTCATCGTCCCGCCGATGAGTTCCGAACCGCCATCATCGCTGTCCAGCATGCAGTCGAGATACCAGCGGTAATCGCCGAGATAATCCTCGAGGCTGGGAGCCGTCGGATCGAAAGTGGCGAAAATCAGCCCCTTGAAGGTCGCGACCTTCGCAACCGACTTCATGCCCCATTCGCTCTTGTCGATATCGCCCGGGTCGTAACAGCGCTCCTCGTTCATGCCCATGAGCTTGCCGGCCGTATCGAAGGCCCATCCATGGTAGTTGCAGACGAACCGCCGAGCATTCCCGCCATCCGCATGGCACACCTTGTTGCCACGGTGAGGGCAGGAATTGAGGAACACGTTGACCGACATGTCCTTCTGCCGGGCGACGATCACACCGTCCTCGCCCATATAGGTCGTGACGAAGTCGCCGGGCTTGGGAACCTGGGATTCATGGGCGACGAACAACCAGACCCGGGCGAAGATCTGACGCATCTCGGCTTCATAGATCGCCGGATCGAAAAAGACATCGCGGGAAACCCACCCCTCTTCCAAGTTCATGAGGGAGTTGTAGTCTCGTGGGGGACCAATTCGCTCCATTTTCATCATTATACTCCTTTTCGTTTCCTCACCAGTGACATCCCGGATGCTGTTCAGCCGGGAATGTAGGTCTGAGCCAGCGATCGCGCTTGCGCGGCCAGCAGGTAGGCGTCGAGGCCGACGGCGACCAATCGGGCACCTTCGGCAATCGACAACCTCAGCATTTCCGGATCACGGCTCAGGATTCCGGGCGCCTTTTTCGCTGCGCGAATTCGCCCGATGGCACCCAGAATCTCCCGCTGCATTTCGGGATGGCCGGGCTGGCCGAGATGGCCGAGCGACGCCGACAGGTCTGCAGGACCGATGAAGACACCATCGATGCCTTCGGTCTCCGCGATCGCGTCCAGGGCCTCCAGCCCCCTTCGGGTTTCGACCTGAACGATGATCGAGATCTGGGCGTTGGCTTGATGAAGGTACTTCGGGACATGTCCCCAGCGCGCCGCGCGCCCGCCACCGACTCCACGTTCGCCCTGTGGGGGGTACAGGCACGCACGGACGATCGCCGCCGCCTGTTCGGCGCTTTCGACCATCGGTACCAGAAGGGTCTGGATGCCGAGGTCGAGGTATTGCTTGATCACAAGGGGATCGGACGACGGAACACGCGCGACGGCATGGGTACGCGGGTAGCCGGAAATCGCGTGAACCTGCGCCAGCACGCTCTGCAGCGAATGCGGAACATGCTCGCCGTCGATGAGCAGCCAGTCGAACCCCGCGCCGGCGCAGATCTCGGCGCTCGACGGATCACCCAGCGACAGCCAGAGGCCGAACTGCGGCCGGCCTTCGAGAAGGGCCTGCTTGAGCGGATTGACGGGATTGTCCATGGCTGTCACCCGAACCGAACATTGATCGTGCCGAGAGGCCCGTAATCGGCGCAGAACTGGTCGCCGCTCGAGGCCGTCACCACGCGGGTGAAGGATCCGGCGAGCACGATCTCGCCGGCCGAAAGATGCTCGTCCCACGCACTCAGCTTTCGCGCGAGCCAGGCGATGCCGTTGGCCGGGTGATTGAGCACGCCGGCCGCGAGGCCGGTTTCCTCGACGGCACCATTCTTGTGAAGAATGGCGCCGACCCGACGCAGGTCGACGGCCTCGGGTCGCGCGGGCTGTGCGCCGAGAACGATCCCGCCGTTCGCCGCGTTGTCCGCGATGGTGTCGAGGACCCGACGCTGCGACCTGGTCTCGGGGTCTATCCGCTCGATCCGTGCGTCGATGATCTCCATCGCCGGCACGACCCAGTCGGTTGCGTTCAGCACGTCGAAGATCGAGACGTCGGGTCCACGCAGATCCTTCTTCAGGATGAACGCGAGTTCGACCTCGACCATCGGCGCGATGAAACGGCCGGGCGGGATGGTGCTGCCGTCCGCGAACAGCATGTCATCGAGCAGGACCCCGTAGTCGGGCTCCGTGATGTTGGCGACCTGCTGCATCGCGCGAGATGTGATGCCGATCTTGCGACCGATACTCCTGCGCCCTTCCGCCTTCTTCAGACGGACCCATTCACGTTGCACCCGATAGCTGTCCTCGAACTGAATGTCCGGGAAGCGCTGCGAGAACTGCTTTGCCTGGACGCGGGTTTTCTCGGCCTCGTTCAGTTCCTGGGCGAGCTTGCGAATCGTCGCTTCGTCAAGCATCGGCCGCCCCGTTCGGCTTCAGCAGATGCGTGCGCATGATGGGCAGCATGGCGTCCCAGCGCTGGATCTGCGCCCAGTGGCCACACCGATCGAGAACGGTGAGCTCCGCGCGCTGGAGGTGCTGGAGGAGATACAGACTCGCTTCGAGCGGCACGACGCGATCGTGGCGGCCGTGGACGAGCGCCACCTCATGCGGCATACGCGCGAGAGCGGAGGGCGGAACGATGAGCGCATCCATGCCGGTCTTCATCGACTCGAACATGACTTCCTGCACTCGGCGGACTTCGGGGTTGGTCGCGACCCTGAAGCGATCCTCGACGATCTGGTCGAAGTTCGGCACGACGCTCGGATCGTAGACGAAGCTCGAGATCAGTTCGCGATAACGTGGCAGTCGGGGGTCGGCGTAGAACGACAGCAGTCGCGCCATCTCGGGCGTGCGGTTCATCGGTGCGCCCGCCGGTCCCATCAGCACGACCTTCTCGAACCGCTCCGGCGCCTCGATCAGGAGATGCAGCGTGACCGCGCCACCCATCGAGTTGCCGACGATGTGCGCCTTCTCGATCCCCAGATGATCCATGAGTCCGAGGACCTGTTCGACGCGCATGCCCATCCAGGTCATGCTGTGCGCCGGCAAGGGGTCCGGAATATCGCTCTGGCCGAAGCCGATCATGTCGGGCGCGACGACGAAGAAATCCTTCGCCAGTTCGGGGAAGCAATGACGCCAGTTGGACGCGGCATGCGCGCCCGGACCGGCGCCGTGCATCAGGATGAGTGCCGGCTTCTCGGGATCGCCGGCAATCATGACATGGCTCTCGAAGCGGCCGGACGGCAGGCGCTTTTCGACGATGATGTCGCTCATCAATGTTCTCCTGTTGGGCAAGTCGAGGCTGGAACCGGCAGGACGGCTCGGCGAGTCAGAGTTCTTCCCCGCCGCTGACCGCCACGATCCCGCGAACACCCAGGCCACCATCGGTGTTGATGATTGCGCCCGTCGTCGCCGCCGAATTCGTGCTGGAGGCGAGCAACACATAGGGACCGCAATATTGCTCGGGCTTCGGCGAGATCTCGAGCGGCGTGATGCTCTTGAGCATGTCGTCCAGCGTTTCCATCTGAGCGAGGCTCTGTCCGGAGGTGCCGGTCGCCGACAGGCCGCTGAGCGAGGTCTTCATCCCGCCGGGGGCCACACCGTTCACGCGGATTTTCGGGGCGAGCTCGTGGGCGAGCTGCTTGACCACGCCGACGAGCGCGTGCTTCGAGGCCGTGTAGAGGGGGCCGCCACCGCCCGGGTAGAAGCCGGCGTTCGAGATCGTGACGATGATGTTGCCGCGTGTGCGCAGCAGTTCGGGCAGGGCCGCCCGTGCGCCGAGGAGCGCACCCTTGACGTTCACCGCCATCAGTTCGTCGAACGCGGCAGCGAGTTGCTCCCCGTCGTATTTCGCCAGCGGCAGGAAGAAATCGAAAATGCCGGCGTTCGCGATGAACGTGTCGAGCTTTCCGAACTTGGCAACCGTCCGCTCGACGGCCTCCTGGTTGCTGCCATAACTCGCGACGCTTCCGACGGTCACCTCGACCGAGGCGCCGAAATCACGGGCGAGATCCTCGGCCCGATCCTTGTTCGCTTCGAGAACGCCGACCTTGGCGCCTTCGTCGATGAAGCGCCGTACGAGCGCCCGCCCCAATCCGGAGCCCCCACCAGTGATCAAGACCACCGTGCCGACAAGCCAGCCCATAACTCCCCCGTCCGTTAGCGTTTCCCTGTCGTGCGCTTTCTTCTTTTCGAACGCGTGGGTGAACAGAATTCATCCCGGACGTCGTTCGCTGGATGTAGCGCTGTAGAGATGGTAGCGGCGGCTTTCGTGGGGAGTAAGCGGATCCGCCGAATACACGATATCATGCAGCGGAATAAGGCAGCGCCGGCGCCGATTTCGGGCGTCGTTCCGCCCTCATCACTGCCAGTGATGGTCATTAGTTCTGGCTGTGATCAAAGGATGGGTGCGGAGTATGCGTTTCATGACCTAGGCTCGATGCCCAAAATAAATCCGCGAACTTGACGGCTACGCTGTGGTCGGGCCGTCGCGACGGACAATTCGGACAACATCGGGAGGAGCAAGCATGTCGGCCGTTGCCGTTACCGAACTGGGCTACATGGGCATTTCAGTCAGTGACGCCCTCGCCTGGAAAGACTATGCCCGCGACATCGTCGGCATGGAGATCGTCGACGAGGGTGAGGGAGATCGCTTCTACCTGCGCATGGACTCCTGGCATCACAGGATGGTGGTCCATGTCGGCGATCAGGACGATCTGGCCTATTTGGGGTGGCGGGTCGCCGGGCCCGACGAACTCGATGCGATGGCGGCGAAGCTCGATGCGGCCGGCTACGCATATCGTGTCGCGAGCGCTTCCGAAGCCGCCGAGCGGCGCGTGCTCGGCCTGATCAAGCTCGCGGATCCGGGCGGAAATCCGACCGAAATCTTCTGGGGCCCCGAGCATACGTTGGGCCGTCCCTTTCACCCCGGGCGTCCGATGCATGGTCGCTTCGTCACGGGTGATCAACAGGGCTTCGCCCATTGCCTGCTGCGTCAGGACGACGATGTCGCCGCCTACAAGTTCTATCGCACACTCGGGCTGCGCGGTGGGATCGAGTATCATCTTCCGCTGCCCGACGGGGCGGTCGCCAAGCCCATATTCATGCATTGCAACGATCGCCAGCATTCGGTCGCCTTCGGGCTGGGGCCCATGCCGAAGCGCATCAATCACCTGATGATCGAATATTCGGATCTCGACGATCTCGGCATCGCGCACGACCTCGTGCGACAGCGCCAGATTCCCGTGGCGATGCAACTCGGCAAGCATTCCAACGACAAGGCGTTGACGTTCTACCACGCGTCGCCTTCGGGCTGGCTCTGGGAGCTCGGTTGGGGCGGGTCCAAGCCGGCTTCGCAGCAGGCCTACTACAAGTCGGACGTATTCGGTCACGGCTTGGAAGCTTCCGGCTTCGGGCTGGATGTGGATCTCGGTGCCGCGGAGTAGTCGCCGGCCGATCGCCTGCGTATGGCCTCTCGGGCGCGCCGCCGGCGGGACGTCATGGTCTCGGTCGGAGCGTCGGCAATCGGAGGCGCAGACGACAGGTCTGCGCCTCCGGCCGACAGGGGGCGGCAGCGGCGGCCGTGAGTCCATGTGCCCCGATCGAGGAAAGCTCCATGCGGTGTTTCGATTGCCACGAAAGTGAGAGAGATGAGTCGGATTGTTCAAACGGGACGTGAGGTCAGGCTCTGTGCGGCGAGCGACGTTCAGCCCGGTGAGATGTTGCGCGTCGACACGGACAACGGCCTATATCTGGCCGTGTTCAACGTCGATGGCGAATATTATGTGACGGACAATGTTTGCACGCATGGCGTCGCCATGCTGACGGATGGTTGGCTCGAAGACGAAACCATCGAATGCCCGCAGCACGGCGGCTGTTTCGATGTCCGTACCGGCAAGGCGACTGCGTTTCCCTGCGAAAAGCCGTTGAAGACCTACGCCGTCATTCGCGATGGCGACGATCTTCTCGTCGATGTCGGAGAAGGGAAATGAGAACTGCACGAATCGACATTGTCGGCGAAGGCCATTTCGAGGGGGAGCTTGGAAAAAATCTTCTGCGAGAAGCCCTTCGAAAGGGCTTGGGTTTCCCTTATGACTGCAATTCCGGTGGTTGCGGCACTTGCCAGTTCGAGCTCGTCGAAGGCGATGTCGCGGATTCGTGGGAAGATGCGCCGGGACTTTCCGCACGCGCCCGGTCGCGCGGCCGACGTTTGGCCTGCCAGAGCAAGATCTCCGGTGATTGCACGCTGAAGGTCCGTTTGAAGCCCGAATTCGTGCCGCTCAAAAGCCCGACCGTGCGATCGGTCCGGCTGGAGGGGCGGCAGGAATTTACGCGGGATATGGTGGAATATACGTTCCGTTGTGATGGCGAGGCGGATTTCCTGCCCGGCCAATATGCACTATTGCGCTTGCCGGGTGTCGTGGGCGACAGGGCCTATTCGATGTCCAATCGGCCGAATCCGGAGGGATTGTGGCGCTTCATCGTCAAGCGCGTACCCGGCGGCCGGGGCACGGCGGTTCTGGCGGAAAACCTTCGGATCGGCGACAGCATCGAGTTGGATGGACCCTATGGCATGGCCCATCTCCGTCCCGACGCGCCGCGCGACATCGTGTGCATCGGGGGCGGTTCGGGTCTTTCCCCGCTGAAGTCGATCTGCGCGGCCGCGGTTCGTGAGCCGCAACTTCAGGGACGCAGGATACGTCTGTTCTACGGTGCCCGCACGCCGTCCGACCTCTGTCTGGACCAAGCATTCGATGGAGATCCCTTGCTGCGCGACCGTGTCGAGATCATTCCCGTGGTCTCCGATTCGGCAAGCGACAGCGCATGGCATGGCGAGCGTGGCTTCGTTCACGATGCGTTGCGCCGCTGGCTGGAGAAAGCGGGGAATGCGAAAGATCACGAATATTACTTCTGCGGGCCGCCGCAGATGACGGATGCCGTTCGCGGCCTTCTGCAACTCGATCTGCGCGTGCCGGCCACGCAGTTGCATTCCGACCGCTTCGCATAGGGGCAAAATGAAACCTGTGCGCGGATGGTTCCGCGAGGTGGTCCCCATCCGGCGGGGACCACCCCGGTTGTTGGGGCTTTCCGGGCGAGGGAACACGCGCCTGCGAGCGCTGTTCAAGCCTTGCAATCGTGAGTCATCGCGCATATCAAGTTCATTCGTTCGAACTTTTTCGGTGTCGGATGAACCCCTCTCTGCTCGACGGCAAGGCCAACGGACATGCATTGCGGAGCGCTGAGACACGCGCACGGATGCTCGATGCAGCAATCGAGGTCTTCGGTGAGGTCGGTTTCAAAGCTGCGAGCACCCGGCAAATATCGCAGCGGGCCGATGTCAGCCTGGCCGCGATCGTCTATCATTTCGGCGGTAAGCGCGAACTCTACATCGCCACGGCACAGATGATCGCCGATCACGGCAGGGACCGGATCGCCGACATCGTCCGTCGACTCGCCGCGGAAGACCATCGCGATCCGGCCGACAGGATCGTCGAAGCCGTGAAGGTATTCGCTCGTCTCGTGGCCGATACGGGTACTCATTCTTGGACCCGCTTCTTCGCCCGATGCGAGCAGAATGCGGATGAAGCCTTTCGCATAATTCATGGAGCGCTGTTCGCTCCCTTCGAGCATGCTCTCGCGATCGCCGTGGCCGGGGTGGCCGGTGGAACATCCGCGGACGAAGAGATCCGCACGAGGGTCGCCATCCTGATGGCGGTCGTCGTCAGTCTACGAACCCATCGGAACACCTTACTGCGCAGCCTCGGTTGGGATCACCTCGACACCGGACGGTTGGAGCGGGTCGTTGCGATCATCGCGGATCTGGCGCGCAGCGACACGATCCTCGCGACGGTCGGATCACCGTCGCGAACGACCGCCCCACCGGAAAGATGAACCGCTCCGATACCGTCACAACCTCTGCGTCAAGGCTTCCCGATGCTTCCCTCAACGGATGACGCTTCGTCTGCGACTTGCGTCGAGCCCAAGAAGATCGTGATCTTCTACTCGTCCATCGGTAATGGACACATCAGTGCCGCCAAAGCCATTCGGCGCGCTCTGCTCGATCGGCAAATAGGTGCCCAGGTCGTCCTGAAGGACATCCGGTCGTTCATGAATCCGGCTTGGCGTGAACTCGACGAGCGTCTCTACTGGTTCATCGCGACCAATCTTCCGGAATGTTTCGACGCGCTGTTCCTGTCGTTCAAGCGGCGCGGCAATCAGACCGCTACGCTTTCCGACCTTCCCAACGACTATCCGGAAGACCAGGTTGCGCACTACCTTCAGGCGCTGGCACCGGACGCGATCCTCGCGACCCACTACGGCGCAGCCCAGGTGCTCGGAACGCTGCGGGGGCGTGGCCTGTTGTCGTCGACGCGGATCGGCTGGCTGCACACCGACTACTTCGAAGGCTACTTCCCGCGCATCTCCAAGCGAATCGACCGCACGTTTCTCGCCCATCCCGATCTGGAGGCGCGCTGGTTGGCCGCCGGAGTGCCGCCCGACAAGGTCGTCACCTCGGGGATGCCGGTCGACGTTCCCACCCTCGAGCGCAGCGTCCTTCGCCGAGGATTGCGCGACATGGGCCTCGCGACCGACATGGTGACCCTGCTGATCACCACCGGCAGAGAAGGGCTCGGCGATGCGGTCACGGCGATCGACAGCATCCTGCACGCCTGCGCGACGCCGATCCAGATCATCGTCGTCTGCGGCGCCAACACCGCATGCCGGGCCCAACTCGTCGAACGGGCGCAACATCTGCCCGACCACACGACGGTGGTGGCCCTGGGTCTGGTACCTCACGACCAGATGGTGGCGCTGATCGGTGCGGTCGATGTGCTGATAACCAAAGCGGGTGGACTGACGCCGTCGGAAGCCTTTGCCCTGGGAACACCCACGGTCCTCCTCGATGTGATCGGCGGTCACGAACGCGAGAACGCGGAAATGTTCACGCGTTCTGGTATGGCAGTCCGCGCATCGGACCCGACCACGATCGGCAACGTCGTTCGTGACCTCCTGGAAAGCCCGCCGAAACTCGACGCCATGCTCGAGGCGCAGAGCACCTTTCGCCGAAACATGCGGATCGACGAGATCGTTCGCTTCGCCTTCGACGACCGCTTCACGCCCATCGAATTGCCCTTCGACTTCGGCGCGGAGGACGGGACGCCGGTCGACGACGTCGACGAGGCGCTCGCCCGGCTCGACGTCGCCGCCCCCGCCGACATCGAGCTGTTGTTGTCCTACTCGACGGCGCGATCACCGCAACGCGTCGTCCTGGAAAATCCATTCGGCCACATCGCCATCCGCCTCGGGGCGGTCGTCTACAGCGCGAACCACATCGCCAAGCCGACCAGCGACCCGAACTTTCTCCAACATCTCGACCTGTCCGACTATCTCTACGGTACGGTCCGCCCGTCGTCGTCGCAGGTCCACACCAACACCTACGGGATGGCCTACGGCCGCGAGACGCTCGGCCTCCGCGTCGCGGGCGTCGACGCGAACCGGCTCGAGGCGATGCGATCCGAAGTCATCCGGATCGAGGACGAGTACCGACGCGGGGTACTGCATTGGGACCGCAGTCGTTTCAACTGCGCGGACGTCGTGGGCCGCATTCTCGCGCGAGCCGGATGGGACGATCGCACCCGGGGCGCTCGCGTCGGATTCCCCGCCATGCCGCTCGACGTGTTCGAAGCCGCGCGCACCGTCTTCACCGCGGATCCCAGCCTGCGGATCGATCTGGTCGCCTATCGTCAGGTGCCCGGCGCCAAGGCGAGTTATCGCTTCTCGCGCTTTCCGTTGTCGTTCGTCCAACCCTTGCGTTCGATCGCCAACATCCTGCGCGATCGAGCGAACGATCCACTGGAGAGCACCGTACATCACCAGGTCGGCAGCGTCCGGGGTGATCGCCGATTGACGGTCGACATTCTTCGGTCGCCCGCATCCGACTCGAAGCGACAGGAACAGACGCGTGACGAGACGACGATCGAACGAGCCTTCCTCGCCGATCTGCAGCGGCTGATCTCGGTCCACCTCGACGCTCTGTCGTTCAATTTCGAGCTTCGCAGTCCATCGAGACTCGACGACGAGTTTCGCAAACTCGTCGAAGGTGCACAGGAACTCCTGGAACGCGCCGTAGCACAGATCGACGCGATAGGGTCGCCCAATGCCCGGCGTCTACGAGAGATGTGCGATGTGATCCTCTCCATCCAACTTCGCTCGAGGGTGCTCGATGTCCAGACCATCGAGTCTGCTCGGTCCTCGGCGCGATTTCGGGCCTTTCGAAGCCGGATCAGGCAGACGTTCGAAGGCTTTGCGGCGTCGCCTACATGGCGAGCACGCGTCTGGTCTCGCGCATTGCGATGGCGCGTCTCGCGGCTGGCGGCCCTGGACACGTGGATCGGCGGGACAGATGAAGCCGATTGATACCGATCCGTTGTAGTTCCGACCTTCATCGGCGAAGGCAAGCCCGAACGGGCGCCGGCCGGTCAGGCCGCAACTCACGAAATTCGGACGAGTCCGGATTTCGTGAACTCGGTATGATCCCTGCTGTTGTCGATCTCTGCGCCCGGCACTCGGAGCGAGCGTGTCCCGTGAGGGGGGTAGCAGAGGGAGGGAAGTGCTCATCGGCGGAGCAGCGATGTGGTCGAAATCGCGCGCCCGCACTCGGATCTCGCCTCGTCGTGATCGGCGCCGTACCCCTTCAGGAACAACCAGATCGCCGCCTCGATCTGTCGATCCACAACAGCTTGCGGCAGCGGAGGCAGGCCGAGGGCGCGGTCGAAGGGGATCTGCCCCTGAAGCAGGGCCATGAACTGATCGGCGGCCAGATCCAGGTCTTCGATTTTCAACGCACCGTGCTCCGTCATCCGAGCCAGAAGCTTCATCAGGCGACGCTTCACTTCGGACGATCCTTCGGCTTCGAAGGCGAGCGCCAATTTCGGGAAACGGTGGACCTCTCCTACCAGCAACCGGTACATCGCCAAACCGTCGTCGTCCTGGAACAAGGCGATGAAATCATGCGCGAAGCGACGAAGCGTGCCGGATAGATCGCCGTCGAAGGTCTCGGGGATGCGGATGCGTGCGGCAAAGTCGGCACAGCTTCCGGTGAGAATCTCGGCGAACAGAATTTCCTTGCTGGCGAAGTGTGCGTAGAGCGTCGCCTTCGATACCCCTGCTGTCTTGGCGATGAGATCGGTCGAGACGGCATCATAGCCCTGTTCGAGAAACAGCCTGAACGCCGCATCGAAGATGAGCCCTACTTTCGAGCTCTTGGACTCCGTGCGCAGTGCCGAACCTTCCATCATCGTCCCACCGCCTTCCATACCGCGACCGGCCTCTCATCCAAAAGTGAACCGGTCGGTTCAATTCGAGCTTGACCAATTCTGCGCCGACGCGCATCTTCGTTCAAGAAAAACTGAACGGTTCAGTACTCTTTACGATTCACCTCTCCCTCCCCAGCCTCCGGTGAGCCATGCGACTCGTCCCCTCGCGACGTATCCCCCCCACTCGAACGTCGCATTTGTCGGTTTCGTCGTTCGGCCTCGTCGTCTTGCTCGGAGCCTGCTCGGTCGGTCCGGACTTCGCGTCGCCACAGGCGCCGGACGCCCAAGGGTACACCAGCGACGGTCGCGCCGCGAGCGCGGTCGGGACCGATGTCTCCGGGGGCGATGCTCAGCATTTCGTCAAAGGGCGAGATATTCCCGGGGAATGGTGGCGGCTCTTCCGCTCTCGCACGATCAACGCGATGGTCAGCGAGGCGATCCGCAACCACCCCGACCTCGAAGCAGCCCAGGCCGCGCTGCGGGCCGCCCGCGAAAACGCGCTGGCCGAAGGTGGGTCGCTGCTGCCGCAGGTGGGATTGACCGCCAGCGAGACACGAATCGGCGTATCACCTGCCCAGAACGGGATGCGCGGACCCGGCAGGATCTTCGATCTCTCGAACACCTCGGTCGCGGTCTCCTATGACCTGGATGTCTTCGGCGGCGAACGACGCAAGATCGAAGGGTTCGAGGCGGCGGCGGAATCCCAGCGCTTCCAGTTCGAGGCGACGCAGTTGGCTCTGACCGCCAATGTCGTCACCACGGTGATCCTCGATGCCTCGCTCCGCGCGCAGATCGCGGCGATCAAGGATATCATCCGTGCCGAGACCGAACAGCGCGACCTCCTGAAGGCGCAGTTCGGCCTCGGCGCCGTCGCCCAGACCGATGTGCTCCTGCAGGAGTCCAATCTGGCTCAGAGCAAGGCGACACTGCCTCCGCTGGAAAAAGCGCTGGCTCAGAACCGCAATCAGTTGATGGCCTATCTCGGCCGGCTGCCGTCGCAAGACCGCGGCGAACAGGTCGCGCTCGGCGATCTGCGCCTGCCCGGCGAATTGCCGCTCAGCCTGCCGTCGTCGCTGGTGCGCCAGCGGCCCGACGTCCTGGCGGCGGAAGAGAACCTGCGCCGTGCCAATGCCCAGATCGGTGTCGCCACCGCAGCCATGTTGCCGAAACTGTCGTTGTCGGCGGCTTTCGGCTCGCAGGCCCTTTCGCCGTCCGAACTGTTCGGTGCGGAGACCGCCGCGTGGAACGTGGCGGCCGGCGTGGCACAACCGATCTTCAAGGGCGGCTCCCTCCTGCATGGACGCGAATCGGCGATCGCCACGCGCGATCAGGCGGCGGCGCAATACCGCTCGACGGTGATCAAGGCGTTCCAGAACGTCGCCGATGCGTTGCGTGCCATTCAAGCCGACGCCCGGACGCTCGCCGCCCAGGTCGAAGCCGAACGGGTCGCGACCCGCAGCCTGGAGATCGCCCGTAGCCAATTCAAAGTGGGCGGCACCACCTGGACGACCGTGTTGACCGCCGATCAGGCCTATCAGTCCGCCCGCATCGCTCGGGTGAAGGCTCAGGCGCAGCGCCATGCCGACACGGCGGCCCTGTTCCAGGCCCTCGGCGGCGGCTGGTGGAACCGGATCGACGAGGGTCCCACGGCGCAGCCGCGCCCGATCGGTGAGATCTTCGCCGGAAGAGATTGATCTCGGGATCGCCGGGCGTTCCCCGGTTGCTCGGCCAAATGTGACGAATTCACGGGAGACGTCGTGATGTGGAAGCGCATGTTGCTCATGCTGCTGGCGGTCGGTGTGGTGTTCGGGGGGCTCGCGGGCTTCCAGATCTTCAGGACGGGCATGATCGCCAAGATGATGGCCGAGATGGCCAACCCGCGCCAGACCGTGGCCACGGCGGACGCTCGCCAGGAGGCGTGGGCGGATCGCTTCTCGGCGATCGGTTCGCTCCGGGCCAAGGACGGCGCCGAACTGGCGCTCGAGGCCAGCGGCATCGTCGATGCCATCGCCTTTTCGTCGGGTGAGCGGGTCGAAGCCGGCAAGGTCCTGCTGAAGCTCAAGTCCGACGACGATGCCGCCCGGCTCGAAGCTCTGCAGGCGACTCTGCGCCTCGGCCAGATCAACTACGATCGCGACGTCGAACAGCTCAAGATCAAGGCGGTGGCCCAGGCCACCGTCGATGCCGATGCCGCCAATCTGAGGAACGCCAAGGCCCAGGTCGACGCCCAGCGGGCGGCGATCGAAAAGAAGACGTTGAAGGCGCCGTTCTCCGGTCGCCTCGGCATCCGCTCGGTCGATCTCGGTCAGTTCCTGCCCGCCGGCACGGCGATCGTCACGCTGCAGGCGCTCGATCCGATCCACATCGACTTCTTCCTGCCGCAGCAGGCGTTGGCGCAGATCAAGGCCGGTCAACCGATCGCCGCACGAGTCGACACCTGGCCGAACGAGGTTTTCGAAGGCGCGGTCACCGCGATCAACCCCAAGGTCGACACCGCCACTCGAAACGTCCAGATCCGCGCCACCTTACAGAACCCCGGCGAGCGTCTGTTGCCCGGCATGTTCGCCCGCGTCGAGATCACCGTCGGCGCACCGAAGAGTGTGATCACCCTCCCGCTGACGGCGATCACCTCCAATCCTTATGGCGATACCGCCTTCGTCGTCGAAGGCGAGGCGCCGGAGCAGACGGTGCGTCAGATCTTCGTCAAGACCGGCGAGACGCGCGGCGACGTGGTGGCGATCGTCGCCGGCATCGAGGCCGGACAGACGGTGGTCACCGCCGGACAGTTGAAGCTGCACAAGGGATCACCGGTCACCGTCGACAATTCGATCGTGCCGACCGCGGATCCGGCGCCGACGCCGGTCGACAAGTGAAGATGGGGAACGGACGATGACCTTCACCGACATCTTCATCCGCCGCCCGGTGTTGGCCACGGTGGTGAGCCTGCTGATCCTGGTCCTCGGACTACGCGCCGTTTTCTCGCTGCCGGTGCTGCAATATCCGCGTACCCAGAATGCGGTCGTGACCGTCACCACGATCTATCCCGGCGCCGATCCCGACGTCGTCGCCGGCTTCATCACCACGCCGCTGGAGGGCGCCATAGCCCAGGCCAACGGCATCGACTACATGTCGTCGACCTCGACCTCGAGCGTCTCGACCATCACGGTCAATCTGCGGCTGAACTGGGACAGCGGCAAGGCGCTGACCGAGATCAACGCCAAGGTCAACTCCGTTCTCAATCAGCTCCCCAACGGCGCCGAACAACCGGTGTTGTCGCTGAAGGTCGGTCAGACCATCGACTCGATGTACATCGGCTTCCGTTCCGACATTCTCGAACCCAATCAGATCACCGACTATCTGGTGCGCGTCGTTCAGCCGAAGCTCCAATCGGTGGAGGGCGTGCAGACGGCGGAGATCCTCGGCGCCAAGAGGTTCGCCCTGCGCGCTTGGCTCGATCCGCAAAGGCTCGCCGCTCATCAGTTGACGGCCGCCGACGTCAGCGCAGCGTTGGTCAACAACGACTACATCGCCGGCATCGGTTCCACCAAGGGACAGATGATCCAGGTCAACCTCACCGCCTCGACGGCGTTGCATTCGGTCGCCGAGTTCCGCGATCTGGTGGTGAAACAGGTCGGCGGCGCCGTGGTGCGCCTGAAGGATGTCGGGGAAATCTCGCTCGGCGCCGACGACTACGACACCTCGATGATCTTCGGAGGCAAGCGTTCGATCGCCATCGGCATCCAGGTCGCTCCGACCGCCAATCTGCTCGACGTCATCGGCCGTGTACGCGACGCCATCCCGGCGATCCGCGCCCAACTGCCCGAGGGGTTGGAGGGCATCGTCCTCTACGATTCCACCGACTTCGTGAACTCCTCGATCGCCGAGGTGATCCGCACTCTGCTCGAGGCGCTGGCCATCGTCACGGTGGTCGTCTTCCTCTTCCTCGGCTCTTGGCGCTCGGTGCTGATCCCGGTCATCGCCATCCCGTTGTCGTTGGTCGGCACCTTCACGATGATGTTGATCTTCGGCTTTTCGATCAATCTGCTGACGTTGCTCGCCCTGGTGCTCGCCATCGGCCTCGTCGTCGACGACGCCATCATCGTGGTCGAGAACGTCGAACGCCATCTGGCCGAGGGCATGGCACCGTTCGGTGCAGCGTTGTCGGCGGCGCGCGAACTCGCCGGCCCGATCATCGTCATGACCGTGGTTCTGGTCGCCGTGTACGTGCCGCTCGGATTCCAAGGCGGATTGACCGGCGCGCTCTTCACCGAATTCGCCTTCACTCTGGTCGGCGCGGTGACGGTCTCGGCCGTGGTCGCCCTGACGTTGACGCCGATGATGTCGGCCCATCTTCTGGTGCCGCATGCTCGGCTCGGGCGTTTCGACCGTAAGGTGGTCGACACCATCGACGTGGTGATGTCCTGGGTCACCACCCGCTACCGCCGCATGCTGACGGGCAGTATCGACTATCTGCCGGTGACGGCGGTCTTCGCGGCGTTGATCTTGACATCGATCGGCTTCCTCTATGTCGGCTCCAAGAGCGAACTGGCGCCCGACGAGGATCAGGGCATCGTCATCGGCTTCGCCACGCCCTCGGCCAACGGCACGCTGCAGCAGCGCCAACTCTACAACAAGGGGATCTCGGATCGGCTGCTCGCCGTTCCTGAGACACAGACGGTATTCGAATTGAACCTGCCATCCCAGACGATCTTCGGCCACGTCCTGAAGGCCTGGGACCAACGATCGCGTACCGCCATGGCACTGCTGCCCGGCGATCAGGCGATCTTCGACGGCAACGCCGGACTGAAGACGGTGGCCTTCCTGCCGCCGGCGCTGCCCGGCGCCAACGGGTTGCCGATCCAGTTCGTCATCGGCACCACCAATGATTTCGACCAGCTCGCCGAAGTATCGAACCTGTTCCAGCAAGCGGCCCTGAAGACCGGCCGTTTCATCTTCCTCGACAACGATCTGAAGATCGACAAGAAACAGTCGACGGTGCTGATCGACCGCGAAAAGACGGCTCAACTCGGTCTGAAACTCTCCGACGTCGGCGGGGCACTCGGTGCGCTGATCGGCGGCGGTCACGTCAACTGGTTCTCGCTCGCCGGTCGCTCGTACAAGGTCGTCCCACAGGTCATGCAGCGCTATCGCCTGACCGCCGATCAGATCCTCGACACCTATCTGCGAGCCGGTGACGGCTCGATGATCACGCTCAGGACCGTCGCTTCGGTGGTCGACAAGACCGTGCCGGAATCGCTCAACCACTTCCAGCAGGTCAACAGCGCCACCATCGGCGGAGTCGCCTTTCCGGGTGTGACCACCGGCGAGGCCCTCGAGGCTCTGCAACAGATCGCCAAGGAGGTCCTGCCCCAGGGCTACACCATCGACTACGGCGGTCCGTCGCGACAGTTCGTGCAGGAATCGAGCGGGATGGTCGCGACCTTCCTCTTCGCCATCCTGATCATCTTCCTGGCTCTGGCGGCACAATTCGAGAGCTTCCGCGATCCCGTGATCATCCTGGTGTCGGTGCCGATGTCCATCGCCGGCGCCTTGATCTTCATCTTCCTCGGCATCGGCGGCGCGAGCCTGAACATCTACACCCAGGTCGGCCTGATCACCCTGATCGGCCTCATCTCCAAGCACGGCATCCTGATGGTCGAATTCGCCAACGAACAACAGGAGCACGGACTTTCCAAGCACGATGCGATCATCGAGGCGGCCGCCATTCGTCTTCGTCCGATCCTGATGACGACCGCTGCCATGGTGCTCGGCGTCGTTCCGCTGATCATGGCGACCGGCGCCGGTGCGGTTTCGCGGTTCGCCATGGGCCTGGTCATCGCCACCGGCATGTCGATCGGCACGATCTTCACTCTGCTGGTGGTTCCGGCATTCTACATGATGATTGCCGCGGACCGCTCGAAGGCGAAGGACACCGCCGAACGCGAGGGAAACATGGTGATCGCACACTGATACCCGTCACATGAAATTCCGCTGCGGCGGAATTTCATGTTGTCACGGCCCGACCGGCCGACGCACCCGCGCGATCGAACTCCTGGAACAGGTCGGCATTCCCTCTCCCGAGACCCGGCTCGAGGCCTTCCCGCATCGGCTCTGCGGCGGCATGAGCCGGCGCGTCATGATCGCCATGGCGATCGCCCGTTCGCCGTAATACCAAGGGCCGGAGGTGCTGACGCACCCGGCCTTTGAAGGAGCGCGAATTTCTCATTCGCATCAGGGGCATGAGAAATTCGCGTCAGGAATACCATCGGTCATTTTCAATGGCCGATGGTATAATGAGACCTGTGCGCGGATAGCCCTCGACGACCGTCTACTGACGTGATTCACT
>NZ_DAIPZB010000050.1:0-28810 GCF_036782435.1 Pinisolibacter sp.
TCAACATGATGGTCCAACCGCGCACAGGTCTCCTGATACCGAGCGGATGAAGTTCTGACCTGTTCGGAACTTCATCCGCGAAGGCAAGCCCGAACGGGCGTCGGCCGGTCGGGCCGCAACCCACGAAATTCGGACGAGTCCGAATTTCGTGAACTCGGTAGGAGACGAGCGCCATCCGGCATCGCAGGTTCGCCATTTTCGCCGAGCCTGTGGCCGCGCTGCACTGGACGAGACGACACGATCCGGCAACCATTCGGCCGCAACATGGGACAGGAGCCGTCACCACGGCTCGCAGTCCTCCGTCCGGAGCCGTTCATCATGCGTCGCATTCTTCTCGCCGCCCTCATCGCCTCGGCCGCCACCCTCCCGGCCGCCGCTCAGACGGCGCCGGCCGGCGGTTACGATGCGATCCTGACCCTCGGCGGCGGCGGCCGTTATCAGCCGAGCTGGGACGGCGCCAAGGACTACACCCTGGTGCCCTTCCCGATCGTCGGCCTGAAGTTCCTGCGCTCGCCCTTCTCCGGCGAGGCGACCTCGGACACCGGCTTCGGCATCCGCCCCGCCTTCCGCATGCTGGACAAGCGCTCGTTCAAGCCGGGCGACGTCCTCTTCGGCCTCGACAAGGTCGATCTGGCGGTCGAACTCGGCGTCGAGGTCGACTACACCGACACCTGGTTCCGCGTCTTCGCCGCGGCGCGTCAGGGCTTCGGCGGCCACACCGGCCAGATCCTCGACCTCGGCGTCGACGGCATCTGGCACGCCACCAAGGACCTGACCTTCGCCGCCGGCCCGCGCCTGTCCTTCGCTTCGGCGAAGTACATGGACACCTATTTCGGCGTCACCGCGGCCGAGAGCCTCGCCACCGGCCTCGCCGCCTACAAGCCCGGCGGCGGCTATCGCGGCGCCGGCCTCGGCGGAACCGCCACCTGGGATCTCGGCAACAACTGGTTCGTCCGCGCCGACGCCAGCTGGACGCACCTTTCCGACGACGCCGCATCCTCGCCGATCGTCAAGGCCGACGGCTCGCGCGACCAGTTCACCGTCGGTCTCGGCGCCGCCTACCGCTTCGGCGTCAACTGGCGCTGAGCCCCGCGCCGTGGCCGTCCTCGACACCGCGCAGAACGGCTACACGACGCTGCCCCCCGGCAAGCTCGCCGCCGCCGTCGTCTATCTCGAACAGCGTGAGCGACCCACCCCCCGCCCCGATCCCGCCGTCTCCGACGTCGCGCTCGAACGCCTGACCGACGCCGACCTCGACCGCTACCTCGCCCTCTTCGCCGCCGTCGGCGAGCCCTGGCTGTGGTTCGGTCGCCGCATCATGGCCCGCGACGGGCTCGCCGCCATCCTCGCCGACCCGGCGGTCGAAGCCTACGCGTTGATCCGCGGCGGCCGCGACCTCGGCCTCGTCGAGCTCGACGCGCGCACTCCCGGTGAGATCGAACTCGCCTATTTCGGTCTGGTGCCGGACGCGCTCGGCGACGGCCTCGGCCGTTGGGCGATGAACCGAGCGCTGGAGAAGGCCTGGGCGCGCGAGCCGAGCCGGGTCTTCGTCCACACCTGCAATCTCGATCACCCGCAGGCGCTCGCCTTCTACGTCCGCTCCGGCTTCGTTCCTTATGCCCGCGCCGTCGAGATCGCCGACGACCCGCGCCTCACAGGTCACCTGCCCCGCTCCGCCGGCCCGCACGTGCCGCTGATCGAACCCTGAGGCTCCCCGGACGAGAGGCCCGTGGCGCTGGACGCGGAAGACCCTCGCAGCGCTGGACGCGCCGGTGCCGCCGTGGTCGAGTGTCGCCGCCGTCCCTCGCCCGCGGAGCCCCGATGAGCCCCACCGCCGATCCCGCCCCCGTTCGCATCGCCATGTGGTCGGGTCCGCGCAACATCTCCACCGCGATGATGCGCGCCTTCGAGAACCGCCCGGATTGCACCGTCTCCGACGAGCCCTTCTATGCCGCCTATCTGGCGGCGACGGGGATCGATCATCCGATGCGCGACGAAGTCGTCGCCTCCCAGCCGACCGACTGGCGCGAGGTCGCCGCGGCGATGCTCGGCCCGGTCCCCGACGGTCGTCCCGTCTGGTACCAGAAGCACATGACCCACCACATGCTGCAGGCTTTCGGCCGCGACTGGATGGACGGGGTCGCCAACGCCTTTCTCATTCGCCGCCCCGAGACCGTGCTCGCCTCCTATGTCGCCAAACGCGAGGCGGTCGACCTCGCCGACATCGGCTTCGTCCAGCAGGCGGAGATCTTCGACCGCGTCGCCGACCGCCTCGGCCGCGCCCCGCCGGTGATCGAAGGAGTCGACGTATCGGCGGCCCCGCGCGCCACCCTCTCCGCCCTGTGCGCCGCCTGCGGCATCCCCTTCCGCGACGAGATGCTCGCCTGGCCGCCCGGCCGCAGGGTAAGCGACGGGGTCTGGGCGCCGCACTGGTACCACGCGGTGGAAGCCTCCACCGGCTTCGGCCCGCCGCGCGCCGAGGTCGCCTTCGACGACCTGCCCGAACACCTGAAACCCATCGCCGAAGCGGCGCGGCCGGCCTACGAGAAACTGAGGGTGCATCGGCTGGTATGAGCCGATCGCGCGCATCGCCACGAACGAAGGAGGCCGCCCATCGGGCGGCCTCCTTCGTCTTCCACATGGTCCTAGTCTCGCAATCGTCGTCTCGACCCCCGGGTCGGGGAGCAGACCCGGTCGGCCCGGCCGTCTCAGCGCCCGAAGGCGTGACGGCGGCCCGCCATCTCGTCGAGGGTCTCCTGTTCGACGGCGTCGCGCTCGGCGCGCTCGCGCATCTGATCGCGTTCCTCGATCAGCTCGATCTTCTTCAGATCCTCGACCGCCATGGCGAGTTCGTCGCGCGCCGCGCCGAGCTTCACCTCGAGGTCGTGGATCGACACCTTGAGATTGTCGCGCCGCTGGATCGCCGCCTTGGCGAAGGTCGGATAGGCGAAATGGGCGACGTCGTGAATGCCCACCCGGTTCTGCTCGGAGACGATCTGGTCGTCGAGATCGGAGACCATCCGATTGAAATCGGTGATCATCATTTCGATCTGCGCGACCTGGCGACGCTTCTCGTCGACCTGGAACCGCTTGAGGCGGATGAGACTGTCTCGGGACTTCATGACTCGATACTCCCCATGAACGAGGAGTGATCATAGGCGACAAGGGTTGCCGAAAAGTGAGTCGCCGATCGCTTCATGACAGGATCGCCCTCAACCGTTCGTAGCCCTGACCGAGCGAGGTCGATTCCTCCTTCCCCTGTTTGAGGAAGGCCTCGAAGGCCGGATGCAGACGGATGGCGTCGTCGACCTCGGGGCTCGACCCCGCCCGATAGGCCCCGAGCCGGATCAACTCCTCCATGTCGGCATAGGTCGACATCAGCCGCTTGGCCTCCAGGATCAGCGGCCGTTCGGCTTCCGGCACCGCCCGCGGCATGGTGCGCGACACGCTCTTCAACACGTTGATCGCCGGATAGCGGCCACGTTCTGCGATCTGCCGCTCCATCACGATGTGGCCGTCGAGGATGCCTCTGACCGCGTCGGCCACCGGTTCGTTGTGGTTGTCGCCCTCCACCAGCACGGTGAACAGACCGGTGATCGAGCCCGACCCGACCTTGCCCGGTCCGGCGCGTTCGAGCAGGCGCGGCAGTTCGGTGAAGACCGTCGGCGTGTAGCCCTTGGAGGCGGGCGGCTCCCCCGCAGCCAGACCGATCTCGCGCTGCGCCATGGCGAAGCGGGTGACCGAGTCCATCATGCACAGCACGTCGGCCCCCTCGTCGCGGAAGAACTCGGAGATCGCGAAGGTGAGATAGGCCGCCTGACGGCGCATCAGCGCCGGCTCGTCGGACGTCGCCACCACCACCACCGAGCGCGCCAGCCCCTCCGCGCCGAGATCGTCCTCGATGAACTCCTGCACCTCGCGACCGCGCTCGCCGACCAGCCCGATCACCGCGACGTCGGCCGAGGTGTAACGGGCGAGCATGGAGAGCAGCACCGACTTGCCGACGCCGGAGCCGGCGAAGATGCCCATGCGCTGGCCGCGGCAGCAGGTGACGAAGGTGTTGAGCGCCCGCACCCCGAGGTCGATCGGCGCTCCGACCCGAGCTCTTTCGCCCGCCGGCGGCGGCGGTGCGCGCAAGTGTCGCGACACCGCGCCCTGGGGCAGCGGCCCCTTGCCGTCGAGCGGCTCGCCGAGCGCGTTGACGACCCGACCGAGCCACGCCTCGCTCGGCCGAACCGATCCGTCGGCCGCCACCACGACGGCGCGGCAGCCCATCCGCACGCCTTCGAGCGCGCCGAAAGGCAGGCACAACGCCTTGGTTCCCTCGAAACCGATCACTTCCGCCGGCACCGACCGCCCCGATGCCGCCTCGATCGCCAGACGCGAGCCGACGCTCATCTCGTGGATCGGTCCGGCCACCTCGATCATCAGGCCGCGCACGCCGACCACCCGACCGAAGGTGGTCGTGGCGGGCAGTTCGGCGATCTCGCGGGTGAGCGACTCCATGATGACGAATCGGTCTCCTGAAAGGACGTGGCACGACCCCGGTCAGTAACGCGTTGTTAACGGCCTTCGTCAAACAATATGAACGAGCGGGCGATGTGGGGTCGCGCGCGAAGCTCCGTCCCGAGACCTCGAAGAGGTGATTCGCGAGAGTCGGTTAGGGTTACTCCTTAAAGTGACACCTTAATTCGCAACTTCTCCGATTCCCTTGATGATTCAGGACTCTGGCGAGTTTTGCCGATCGGACTCGAGACGACGCTTGCCGAGGCGAATCAGATTCTGTTAACCATTGTCCGGTACGCTACCGAGTCGGGGTTGATGGGGTGTCGTTCGCAGCGGCTGTCGGGGGCCGATGCGCCAAGCCCGGGTGAAGGCGACAAAGGGGATTGGCATGCGCGTACTGCTCATCGAAGACGACAGCGCCACGGCGCAGAGCATCGAGTTGATGCTCAAGTCGGAGAATTTCAACGTCTACACGACGGATCTGGGCGAAGAGGGCATCGACCTCGGTAAGCTCTACGACTACGACATCATTCTTCTGGATCTGAACCTCCCCGACATGTCGGGTTACGAGGTTCTGCGCACCCTGCGCGTCTCGAAGGTGAAGACCCCGATCCTCATCCTGTCGGGTCTCGCCGGCATCGAGGACAAGGTCCGCGGTCTCGGCTTCGGCGCCGACGACTACATGACCAAGCCGTTCCACAAGGACGAGCTGGTCGCCCGCATCCACGCCATCGTCCGCCGCTCCAAGGGCCATGCCCAGTCGGTCATCACGACAGGCGATCTGGTGGTGAACCTCGACACCAAGACGGTGGAAGTGAACACCCAGCGCGTGCATCTGACCGGCAAGGAATATCAGATGCTGGAGCTGCTCTCGCTGCGCAAGGGCACCACGCTGACCAAGGAGATGTTCCTCAACCATCTCTACGGCGGCATGGACGAGCCGGAACTGAAGATCATCGACGTCTTCATCTGCAAGCTGCGCAAGAAGCTCGCCTCGGCGACCGGCGGCAAGAACTACATCGAGACCGTCTGGGGCCGCGGCTACGTGCTGCGCGAGCCCGACGAGAACGACGTCTACCAGGACATCGCCTGACGCCCCGCCCCGCGCCTCCCCTGAAAATCGAAGCCCCCGCCGATCGCCTCGGCGGGGGTTTTCGTATCTCGCGGCTCGATTTCGCCCCCGGCCCCTCGCTCACCCGAGCCCGTGCGGGAACGGATCCTCCGGGTCGAGCAGCAGGCGCGCATCGGCGGTCACCCAGGCGGAGCCGGTGATGGTCGGGATCAACGCCCCGCCCTCGCCGAGCCGATAGCGCCCGACGAAACGCGAGCCGACGACGCTCTCCTGCACCCAGTCCTCACCCGGTCCGAGCCGGCCGTGCGCCGCGAGACAGGCGAGCTTGGCGCTCGTGCCGGTGCCGCAGGGCGAGCGGTCGTATTCGCCGCCCGGGCAGAGCACGAAGTTGCGCCCCATGCCGCCGTCGGTCCGTGGCGGGCCGAAGAGTTCGACGTGATCGATCTCGGCCCCGTCCGCGCCGGTGATGCCGGCCGCCGCCAGCGCCGCCTTCACCGCTTCGGCCTCCGCCGTCAGTCGTCCGCGATGGGCGAGGTCGATCGGCGTCTTCACCGAGTCGGTGAGGAAGAACCAGTTGCCGCCCCAGGCGACGTCGCCGATCACCCGCCCGAGCCCGGGCACGTCGACCGCGACGTCGGCGCGATGGACGCGCGCCGGCACGTTCTCCACCGACACCCGGTTCTTCGTTTCGAGCGTCACCTCGACGGAGCCCACCGGCGTCTCGAAGCGGTGCCTGCCGAGCCCGATGCGGCCGAGATGGGCGAGCGTCACGGCAACGCCGATGGTGCCGTGACCGCACATGCCGAGGTAGCCGACGTTGTTGAAGAAGACGATACCAGCGATCGCCGCCGGATCGACCGGCGGCACCAGGAGCGCGCCGACCAGCGCGTCGAAGCCGCGCGGCTCGTTCATCGAGAAGCGGCGCACGTGATCGAAGTCGCGAGCGAAGACGGCCCGCCGCTCGGCGAGCGTCCCCTGGCCCAGATCCGGCCCGCCTTCGACGATCACCCGCGTCGGCTCGCCCTCGGTGTGGCTGTCGACGACCCGCATGACGCTTCTCCTCAACGGCCGTCCCAGGAGGCGTACCATGCCTGGAACTGGGCGAGCGCCCGGTCGACATGCGCCTTCTGCGACGGCGACAGCGCGTCCGACGCATTGAAGTGCAGCGCGTATTCGGGATACCCGACCGCGACCATCAGGTGCTTGTAGTAGAGGACGAGGTCCGCCCCCTCGTCGAAGGACGAGAGCACCGCCAGCGCCTTGTCGAGCTCCAGCGCATGGCGCCGCGCCACCGCGTCGCCCGCCGCCGCCTTCTCGCACAGCGCCACCAGATGCAGGATCTCCCTCGGCAACGCATTGCCGATGCCGGTGATCGCGCCGGTGGCGCCGCAGTTGGCGTAACCGTGGAACACCTGGGTGTCGACGCCGACCATCAGGGTCAGGTCCGGATGGCCCGAGGTGATGTGCTCCGCCGCATAGGTGAGCGCCGGCCCGCCGCCGAACTCCTTGAAGCCGACGAGATGGGGGGCGCGCGAGCGCAGGTCGAAGAACAGGTCGGCCTTGGTTTCGAAGCCGTAGTAGGGACTGTTGTAGATCACCGACGGCAGATCGACGCCGGCGGCCAGCACCGCATCGAAATGCGCCCGCTGCGCTGCGATCGACGAGCCGCGCGACAGGACCCTCGGGATCAGCATCAGACCGGCCGCGCCGACCGCCTTGGCGTGCGCCGCGATCGCCACGGCCCGCGCCGTGTTCTGCGCCCCCGTGCCGACCACCACCGGCAGCCCGGCCTTCACCAACCGCCCGACCCCCTCCATGCGCTCTTCGTCGGTGAGGAGCGGCCAATCGCCCATCGAACCGCAATAGACCACCGCCGACATGCCGACGTCGACGAGATGCCGCCCCATGCGCACCAGCGCGTCGAAGTCCGGCTTGCGGTCCGGCGTGCACGGGGTCATCAGAGCTGGCATGGTACCTGCGAACAGCGGCTTCGACATGATAGGCTCCGTCAGGGGACGTCGAGGAACGAACCACGAGCATCGCCCGAAGCGGCGGCGAGGTCTTGTCGGAAGCGGGAGCGTCGAGTGGAGGATCGGCACAAGTCGGCGGGCGCTCGGATCGACCCGGCCTCGCGAGACGTCCGCACCGGTTTCGTCGCCGCCGTCGGCCGACCGCTGTTCTGCGAGGATCTGTTCGACGCCGTTCCCGACATCGTCTTCTTCGTCAAGGATGCCGCCGGCCGCTACGTCGCGGTCAACCGCACGCTGGTGACCCGCACCGGACGTCGCACCAAGGACGAACTCCTCGGCCGCACCGCGGAAGCCGTCTTCCCCGGCGCCCTCGGCCTCGAGATCGCCCGTCAGGACGCTGCCGTGCTGGCGAACGGCCGTCCCATCCACGGCCGGCTGGAGCTGCACATCTATCCGGGCGGCGAGGAGGGCTGGTGCCTGACCTGGAAGGAGCCGATTTTCGACGGCGCCGGCTCGGTCGTCGGCCTCTCCGGCATCTCACGCGACCTCCGGGCCCCCTCCGACGAGCGTGACGACCTCGCCGGCCTCCAGGCGGTGATCGAGCACGTCCACGCCCATCTCGACGAACCGCTGCGCATCGCCGATCTCGCGCGCCTCGCCCGCCTCACCGCCTTCCGCCTCGATCAGCGCCTGCGCGCCCTCTTCGGCCTTTCGGCCGGTCAGTATCTGACGCGCGTCCGCGTCGAGGCGGCGCTGAGCCTCCTACGCACCACCGATCGGCCGATCGCCGCCGTCGCACTCGATTGCGGCTACTCCGATCAGGCCGCCTTCTCGCGCCAGTTCCGCAAGTCGGTCGGCCTCACACCGTCGCAATATCGATCGCGTCACCGCGGCGAGCGGTCGTGAAACCGGGTCGGCGCACGACGCGCCGGAGTTCGAACCCGGACCGGCGTCGCAATACGCCCTTCGGGATCCGTCGACCGGAACGCCACCCGTCGCTCGCGGACCCGGAGTGACGAGAACCCCACCTCGTCGGAAGTGAGGTTCTCGCTTCTTCGCTCGCCGGTTTCGATCGTCCTCGGGCCACGACCCTTCGAGGGCCCGCTCGCGCGATCACGGCATCATGCGCAGATCGACCGCCAAGGGACGACCGCACCGAGATCCGCCGCGACGCGCCCGAGAAGACGGCGACGATCGGAGGATCGTCGCCACCGCGCTCACGGGCACGAGGTCGCGACGAGCTTGTAGTGATCCGGCTCCACCATCTTTCGCGTCTCGATGTAGACCGCCGGATGACGCATCCGATCCCAACGGTCGCCCGAAACGACCCAACCCACCGACTTCTTCTGAACCAGCTTTCCGCGGGTGTTCACGACGTAGGTCGCGGGTACGTATTCTTTCTTATAGCAGGCGATGTACTGAGAATGGGCCTGCTTCACCGCGTAAGTTTTCGCGTGAGCAGCGCCTGCCATGGCCAACACCCCCAGTGTCGAGGTAGCGATAAAAAATTTTTTCATGACTATTCCTCCCTTGGTCGTGACCTCTTTCGTGCCGCAACGGAAAGGCCAGTCACAAATTTTCAGGAGGTCAAACAAGCAAGGAACGACGAATACGATAGAAGATGAGCCATATACGAAATCGGGGCACGAGACGAAGCTCGCACCCCGAAATTTTTACGTTGAATATTTTGACGAGGTGAAACTCAGCGCGGAACAACCGAGAAGCGTGGCGCGGCGCTCGAGAAGGCCGAAGCCGGCGCACCGGTGGTGCCGGTGGCGAGCCCCCGGACGGCGCCGGAGCCGGCCGCCGCACCGTTGAGCTGATAGAGCCCGCGCTTCTCGGTCATCGGCTTGAAGGCGTCGGTGAGACCGACCACCGTCTCGGCCGCACCGAGCACCAGGAATCCATCGGCCGGCATCTGCTTCGAGATCCGCCCCAGAATGTCGATCTTGGTCGGGTTGTCGAAGTAGATCAACACGTTGCGGCAGAAGACGATGTCGAACTGGCCGAGCGAGGAGAACGCCTCGAGCAGGTTCAGCTTGCGGTACTGCACCATCGAGCGCAGCGTCGAGGAGATCTGCCAAGTGTCGCCGTTCTGGGTGAAGTACTTGAGCAGGTGGTTGATCGGCAACCCGCGCTGCACCTCGAACTGCGAATAGACGCCGGCCTTGGCCTTCTCCAACACCTCGTTGGAAAGGTCGGTTCCGACGATCTCGATCCGCCAGCCGGCGAGCTTCGCCTCCTGCTCCTTCAGGCACATGGCGAGCGAATAGGGCTCCTGGCCCGTCGACGCCGCCGCGCACCAGATGCGCAACCGGCGCTCGCGCGACCGCGCCTGCAGCATCGACGGCAGCATGGTGTCGACGAAGTGCTCGAACGGCGTCTTGTCGCGGAAGAAGAACGACTCGTTGGTGGTCATCGCCTCGACCACCGCGTCGCACAGTACGCTCTGCCCCGGTTCCTTCATCTTGGCGACCAGAGCCGAGATCGAGGCGAGTCCGGCCTTGCGCGCCACGGGCAGGAGCCGGCTCTCGATCAGGTACTGTTTCTCCGCCGTCAGAACGAGACCCGACTGCTGCTTGAGATAGCCCCTCAGATGGTCGTACTCGTTCGGCGTCATCGCCTTCCCCCCAGGATACGCACGATCTTGCCGCCGATCTGGTCGAGCGGCAGGATCTCGGCTGCGGCACCCGCCTGCGCCACGGCGCCGGGCATGCCCCAGACCACACTCGATTCCTCGTCCTGCGCGATCACCGACCCGCCACCGTCGGCGATGCGCTTGGCGCCCGCGGCGCCGTCGTGACCCATGCCGGTGAGGACACAGGCCAGGATCGCCGACCCGAAGATCGGAACGGCGCTGTCGAACAGCGGATCAACGGCCGGCTTGCAGAAGTTGACCGGCGGCTGATCGTTGAGCAGCACCACCGTCTCGGCCCCCTGCTTGCCGATCACCATGTGCTTGCCGCCCGGCGCCACGTAGATGCGCCCCGGCATCAACGGCTCGCCGTGGACGCCTTCCGCGGCGCGTCGGCCGGAAGCCTTGGTGATGTGCTCGGCCAGGATGGACGTGAAGGTCGCCGGCATGTGCTGGGTGATCAGCACCGGCACGTTGGCGATCGCCGGACCGATCTCGCCGAAGAGCCTGGTCAGCGCCTGCGGTCCGCCGGTCGACGAGCCGATCAGCAACACCCGCGGGGCGATCGACGAATAGGGCCTGAGCTGCGTCGCGGTGGCGGGCGCCGCCATGCGCGGCTGCGACGGCGCGAAGGACCGCGCCGGTCCGGCCGAAGCCGCCACCGACGACGGCGCCGGCGCCGGCGCGTAGGCGCGCGGCGCAGCGGCGGCGCCACCGCGCCCGGCGCGCATCAACACTCTCTGACCCAGCGCCTTGACCTTCTGGATCACCTCGTTGCGGAAATCGGCGGACGTGGTGACGCCGGAGTTCGACTCGGGCTTCGGCACGTAGTCCGCCGCACCCAGCGACAGACACTTGAGCGAGATCTCGGCATTGCGCCGGGTCAGCGTCGAGGCCATCACCACGACGAGGCCGGGCTTGGCCTTGAGCAGCAACGGCAGCGCCGTGATGCCGTCCATCTCCGGCATCTCGACGTCGAGCACCACCACGTCCGGATTGGACCTGGCGACGTCGTCGACCGCGAGCTTGCCGTTGCGATGACTGGCCACCACCGCCAGCGCCGGATCCTCGTCGATCCACCGGCCGATGAGGCCGCGCACGACGACGGAGTCGTCGACGACCATGACGCGGATCGGATCCGTGACGGTTGCGCTCGGTCTGTCGATCGCCGCGCTCGAGCCGAATGCCATGTCGACCTCCGTCAGATCAGGCCGACTTCGGCGAACTTCGCTTCCACGATCTCGCGGTCGAACGGCTTCATGATGTATTCGTCGGCGCCGGCGCGCATCGCCTTGGCGATGTGCGAGACGTCGTTCTCGGTGGTGCAGAACACCACCTTCGGCTTCTCGCCGCCGGGCTCACGGCGCAGTTGCGCCAGGAACTCCAGCCCGTCCATCACCGGCATGTTCCAGTCGAGCAGGATGGCCTCGGGCATCTCCTTGCGGCAGATGTCGAGCGCCTTCATGCCGTCCTCGGCCTCGGAGATCTCGAAGGACAGATCTTCGAGAATGCGCCGTGCGACCTTGCGAATGACGCTCGAGTCGTCGACGACCAGACAATTCTTCATCGTGATCACTCCAGATCGATCGCTTGCGTCAGGCCGCAGCCGCTTCGGACATGCCGCCGAGGACCCGGTCGACGTCGAGGATGACCATCAGCTGGCCGTTGAGCCGATGAACACCCCCCGAGATCGCCGCCCAACGCGCGTCGAGATTGACGGGGTTCGCTTCCCGTCCGGCCGTCGGCAGGTCCAGAACTTCGCCGACGTTGTCGATGAGCAGGCCGTAGCTCTCGCCCTTCGATTCGATGCCGACCGCCATCGCGGTGCCGCCGGATTCGCGCGGCGGCAGATGCAGGCGCCGCCGCATGTCGATCGCGGTGACGATGCGGCCGCGCAGGTTGAGTACGCCGGCGATCTCCGGCCGCGACAGCGGCACACGAGTGATCGAATCCGGCACGAAGACGTCGTGCACCCGCTCGATCGGCAGCCCGAAGAGCTGCCCGCCGATCACCACCGTGACGTACTGGATGGACTCGTTGAGGCCGTTGACGTCGTCGCTCATGCGGCAACTCCGAATTCGTGGGTGGTGACTTCCTTGAGCGCGGCGATCAGACCCGGACGGTCGAACTTGGCGATGTAGTCGTCGAAGCCCGACTGGCGGCCGCGTTCGATCGACGCCGGCGTGCACATCGACGACAGCGCCAGGATCGGGATCTGCCGCAGACGCGGATGACGCTTCACCGCTTCGGCGAACTCGAAGCCGTTCATCTCGGGCATCTCGATGTCGGAGACGATGACGTCGAAGCGCCGGCCGTGCTCGAGCATGTCGAGGGCTTCGGGCGCCGAGGCGCAGACGGTCACCCGATAGCCCGCCGCCTTGAGCACCGGACCCAGCATGTTGCGGAAGAACGGCGCGTCGTCGATGAACAGCAGCGACCGGGTCAGCGCCTCGCTGGAGATCTCCTTGCGGCGGAACCAGTCCTCGAAGGCCTGCGGCAGGAAGTGACCGATGTCGACCACCTCGGTCGCCTTGCCCTTGATCACCGCCGAGCCGAGCATGCCGGCGCGTTCGGAGCCGACCTCGATCTCCAGGCGATCCTCGACGATGTCGATGATCTCGTCGACCACCAGACCCATCGACCGGCCGGCGTCGGAGAACACCAGCATCGGCAGACTGCCCTCGGTCTTGCGCTGGGCGAATTCGTCGAAATAGACCAGCGGCATCAGCGAACCGCGATACTGGACGAGGTCGCGGCCGTTGGAGCGTTCGACCTTGTCGATAGAGAACTCCTCGAGGCGGGTGACCAGCGACAGCGGCACCGCCTTGGGCTCGTCGGAGCCGGCGCGGAACAGCAGCAGCGACACCATCTGTGCGGTTTCGCGCGTCCGCTCTTCCTCGTGATCGGCTTCCTCGGAGGTGCCGGCCGTCTGGCTCGGACCGATCGCCTGGGCGATGCCGTTCGGGTCGACGATCATGATCACCGAGCCGTCACCGAGAATGGTGTTGCCGGAGAACATGTTGATGTGACGCAGCATCGTCGACATCGGCTTGACCACGATTTCTTCGGTGTGGAACACCGCGTCGACCACCACGCCGAAGGTCTGCTGACCGACCTGCATGACGACGATGAAACCGTCTTCCTCCGACACCGGCTGGGTGGCCTCGGCGCCGATCGAGGTGATGTCGAGCAGGCGCGACAGGTGGACGAGCGGCAACAGCTTGTTCCTGAGGCGCAGCACCGGCGTGTCGCGGATACGTTCGATGCGATGCTCGGAATTCTGCTGAGCCCGCACCAGTTCGACCACCGACAGCTGCGGAATGGCGAAGCGGTCGCCGGCCGACTCGACGATCAGCGTCGAGACGATGGCCAGCGTCAGCGGGATCTTGATGGTGAAGGTGGTGCCCTTGCCGGCCACGCTCTTCAGATCGACGGTGCCGCCGATCGCGTCGATGTTGGTCTTGACCACGTCCATGCCGACGCCGCGGCCCGAGACGTTGGTGACCTTGGCGGCGGTCGAGAAGCCGGGGGCGAAGACGTATTTGAAGATCTGCGCTTCCGACATCTTCTCGAGTTCGAACTCGGTGGCGAGCCCGTTGTCGACGATCTTGTTGCGGATCTTCTCGAGATCGAGGCCACGTCCGTCGTCGGCGATCTCGATGATGATGTGGCCGCCCTCGTGATAGGCGGAGAGGCGGATCGTGCCCTTGTCGGGCTTACCGGCGGCCTTGCGCTGGTCCGGACCCTCGAGCCCGTGATCGGCGGAGTTGCGCACCATGTGGGTGAGCGGATCCTTGATCAGCTCCAGCACCTGACGATCGAGTTCGGTCTCCTGACCGATCATCTCGAGTTCGATGTGCTTGCCGAGTTCGGAGGAGAGATCGCGGACGATGCGCGGCAGCTTCTGCCAGGCGTTGCCGATCGGCTGCATGCGGGTCTTCATGACCCCTTCCTGCAGTTCGGCGGTGACGTTGGAGAGCCGCTGCAGCGGCACCTTGAATTCGGAATCCTCGTGACGACGGACGATCTCCAGCAACTGGTTGCGGGTCAGCACCAGTTCCGAGACCATGGTCATCAGATGTTCGAGCGTGTCGACGGCGACGCGGATCGTCTGGGCCGAAACGCCACCGGCCTTGGCCTCACCCTCGCCGTCCTTTTCCTTGGCCTCGGCCTTGGGTTGGGCGGCACGCGCCGGGCGCGCGGCGGGGGCCGGAGCAGGCTCCGCGGCGGCCGCCGGGGCCGCTTCGGCAGACCGGTCGGGCTCGACCACGGTTTCACGGAAGGCGCGCTCCAACTCGTCGAGCGACACTTCGCCCGGACGCAGTTGCCGCTCCAGAACCTGATAGATCAGCGCACCCTCGGTGTGCTTGGGCACCTCGGTCACCGGCTCCGCGGGCTTGCCGGCCTCGGCCATCCGCTCGAGCTGGGAGATGAGATCCTCGTCCGATCCGGCCGGTTCGGTCTCGCTCGCCTCGAGATCGGCGACGAGCTGCTTGATCCGGTCGATCGACTGGAGAACCAGCGTCACCGCCGCCTCGGTGACCGGCACGCCGTCGCGGAACTTGCCCATCAGCGTCTCGGCCGCATGGGCGATCGCTTCGAGCCGCGGCAACCCGAGGAAGCCGCAGGTGCCCTTGATGGTGTGGACCAGACGGAAGATGTTGCCGAGGATCTTCTCGTTGTTCGGGTCCTGCTCGAACTTGACCAGTTCGACGTCGACGACGTCGAGGCTCTCGTTCGTTTCCGTGAGGAATTCGCGCAGCAGATCGTCCATGGCCCCTACCTTGTGTCCGGTCGTCGACGGGGTCGTCGGGCGGGAGGTCTCCCCCGGGTCATGGCACGAGTATCGAGTCAAAGCGTTAAGAGAGGATTGCCGGAACCTTTCCCATTCGAGCCGGATGGAAAGAACTCGCTAGGATTCGATCGCCTCCCCTCACGAGATGCGGCCGCCCCGGCGACACAACTTGCCAGCTGTGCAGAACAGCGCCGACACCGACTTCGAAGAGACCAAGTAGAAGCGTGACGTTTCAGTCGCACGAGAACGACACGGTCCCGAAGAAACGACGACACCGCCGAGTTCTTCGGCGGTGTCGCACAGTCGTTCTCGGCAGAGCCGCGCCTCGTTCGAGCTTCGGGGCGGAACGCGAAGCGTATCAGGCGGTCGCGGCGGGCGCATCCGCTTCGATCCCTGCGCCGTCCGCCGGCTTCGGCTCGGCACGGAACACGACGACGTCGCCGTCCTTGCTGACGCCGACCGTCATCCCGGCGGCGCGCGCCAGGAGGCCGGCGTAGATCGGCTGGATCATGTGGGCGTCGGGAACGTGGTCGCCGCTGTCGCCGGCGAGGAAACTCTCGGCGTTCGCCGGAATGCGGGCGTTGGTGCCCGAGCAGGTCAGGGTGAAGGTCGGCGCCTCGGCCGCGCCGGTCACCACCACCTCGATGACGCCGCCGCGCGGAATGGCGTGGCCGGCGATGAGGATGAGGTTGAGCAGCAACTTGACCAGGTTCTTCGGCATCAGCACCCGCGTCGCGGTCCACTGGAGCGTCGCCTTCTCCCCCGCCATGAAGCCCTTGGCGACGTTCTCCGCATCGCCGAGATCGATCGAAGCGCCCGCCGAGCCCGCCGCCCCGAAGGCGAGGCGGGCGAACTGCAGCTTGGCCGAGGCCTGACGCGCGCTCTTGCGGATCAGGTCCATGGCGAAGGCGCGCATGTCCTCGTTGTTGTCCTCCTCGAGCACCTCGAGCCCGTTGGTGATCGCACCGACCGGCGAGATGATGTCGTGGCACACGCGGCTGGCGATGAGCGCGGCGAGATCGAGTGCGGCGATGTCCGACGTGGCGGCCATGGGCGGAGTGCTCCTCGGAAACGAGCGTCAGGCGGGCCCGAGACGCGAATCGGCCGTTCGGGGTGTCTCCGAGGGTTACAGAGGTGCGCCGCGCTTTTCAAACGACCCGGCGCCGCGCCCGATGGGACGTCGGGGACGATCGCCATGCGCCGGAGGCCGCGGCACGCGCCATCACGAGTTTCGAAGGCCGCGGTTCCGTTCGGATCGGTGTCCGTCGGCCGACCGCGGATGCGCCGCATCACACCGGCCATCCGGGATCACACGGTTCGAAGCGCCCCACCTCGTTCAGGCGCTGCGCCCGAGCGCGCCGGCGCCCGGTTTCTGGGCGGCCCTGAGCGCCCTGATGCGGTCGGCGAGGCTGGGGCGCGGACCGTCACCCGAGGCCGGTGCACCGAGGATCTCGGCGATCTTCGCCTCCCCGCCTTCCACCGCTCCGGTGAGGCGCACCATCTCGGCGGCGAGATCGGCGATCTCCTCGCGCAACTTGCCGCGCGTCGCCGCACCGTCGACGTCGGGGCGACCGCTCTGTGCCTCGCGAAGAGCCGTCGCCAATCGATCGCGCTCGCGCTCCGCGGCCTCCAACCGGCCCTCGAGATCCCGCTTCTCGGTCTCAAGGAGGTCGACGCTGCGCTCGACGTTGTCGCCGAGCCGGCCCGCCTCGTCGTCGCCTTCGGCCTTGCGGGTCAGAGCGGCGATGCGCGCGTTCGCCGAGGTCAGCGCCTGACGCGCCCGCTCCAGCTCGCGCTGGCGGCGATCGGCGATCTCCTCGCGATCGGCGACGTCGGCGACCAACCGCTCGATCCGTCGATCGAGCCGGTCGGCGCGGTCCTTCTCCTGCGCCACCACGGTCTCGGCGAGACCGAGCGTCTTGCGCAATTCGTCGATACGGGCGTTCTTCTGGACGATCTCGGCCTTGAGGGCGTCGATCTGCGTCTCCTTGGCGTCGATCTCGAGCTTGCGCGACGCGATCTCGACATCGCGGCCGGCGACCGAATTCGACAGCGAGGAGATCGTCGTCTCGTGATCGGCGATGGTCTCTTCGTGGCGGGCGATGGTCGCGACCCGCGCCGCCAGTTCCTCGGCGCGCTCGGCGAGCGCGGCGTCGCGCGCCGCGATCTCGGCGGCGAGACCGGCCTCGCGCGCGAGCCCCGCCTCGACCCGGGCGATCTCGGCGTCGCGCGCCTGACGCATCTCGTCGAGGGCGATGGTCTGCCGTCCGACGGCGACCCGCTCTTCGGTGTTGCGCCGACGCAGATCCGACAGGGTGAGTTCGTAGCGGCGCACGTCGCGGGCGAACCGCGCCGCCTGGAGATCCTTCTCCGCCAACGCGGCCGTCGCGTCCTTCGGCACACTGCCGGCGATCCGCGAGGTCGTCAGCCGCACCGCGCGGCGCCACAGCGACGCCATCAGGACGAGCGCCATCACCGCGGCCACGAGAAAGCCGAGTGCGAACCACATCGCCCACTCGATCGTCATCGGCCGTCTCGCCCCGCTCCTGCCCCGTCCACGCCGCCGTCGGTCTCGATACCATCTTCCGCGCGCCGAGGCGACCGCCCGTCGTGGCGGAGCGCCCGCGTCGCGACGTTCGGGCGAACGATCAGAAGGGGTTCCAGGTCGCGGTCGGCGTGAACTTCAGATAGCCGAGGTTGACGCCGAGGCGCAGGCCGACGCCGGCGCGCACCGGCACCACGTAGATGTGATCGGCGACCAGCGCCGTCATGCCGAAGCCGCCGATGAAGTAAGCCGAGCCGTCGACGCCGCCGAAGCGCTGATAGAGGGCTTCGACCGAAGGCAGGTTGTAGACCAGCATCATCGTGCGGGCGCCCTCGCCGCCGAAGTCCCAGCCGATCGACGGACCCTGCCAATAGACCTTGCTCTTGCCGCGGTCGCGGGTGTTGAGCTGGCCCTCGCCGTAACGCAGGCCGCCGACGATGGCGCCCGAGCCCTCTTCGCCGAGGATGTAGCCGTTGGGCTGGCCGTAACGCGACACGGCCTGTTCGATCACCGTGGCGAGACCGCCCGAAACCGTGCCGAAGAACTTGTGTCCGGTGTGGACCAGTTCCTGGGTCGAATAGGTGCCGCCCCTGTCCTGTGCCGCGACCGGCTGGACGAGAGCGGCCGAGATCATCGCCACGAGGGCGACGGCGAAGGCGAATTTCGGGGCGACGATCTTGCGCATCTGGCCTCTTCCCAGCTTGTCTTCTCGAACAGGCGGGTGTCCGTGATTCGGACGTCCTCTCCTCACGAGAGCTGCCGCTTCCCTCCCCTTCCGCCCCACCGAAGCGGGCGGTGTCGACGGCGGTGCGACGGATCGAATCGTACATGGATCAGTTTAACCGAATTCGGGCGAAGACGCGGCGGAAGCGGGGAACGGACGCAGGATCCGCCGCCGGATCTCGCCGTTTCGTTCTTCTCCTGTGCCTCGGCCTCGCCGCACCGCTCGACGCCCTCGCCTCCGGCGGCCACGACACGCCTCCGCCGGCGCCCGCCGCGGCACCCGAACCGCCGCCGCCTCCCCCGCCGCGACCGCCACCGCCCGACGTCCGCCCACCGATCGACGGTCCGATCGCCGCGCCGACGCCCAAGGCGCGCGTTCCCTTTCTCGCCGACACCACCACGGGTATCGCCCTCGGCGGCTACGATCCCGTCCTCTATTTCCTCGAGGATCGCCCGGTGCTCGGCCGGGAACGCTTCCAGCTCGACTGGGGTGGCACCACCTGGTGGTTCCGCAACGAGGGTGACCTCGTCGCCTTCCGTGCCGCGCCGGAGGTCTATGCCCCGCTCTTCGCCGGCCGGTGCGCCTTCGCCGTGGCCCAGGGCCGGCCCGCCGAAGGCTCGCCGCTCCACCATCTCGTCTGGCGCGGCCGACTGCTGCTCTTCGCCGACGCGACCTCGCGCGTCGCCTTCCTCGAAGCGCCCGACCATCTCCTCGCCGAAGCCGAACGGCGTTGGCCCCGCATGGCCCTGGACCTGCAGTGACCCGAGGAGAGCCGGGACCGGTGTCGTCCCCGCGGTGGAATCCCGTCCGAATCCCACCGATACCCCGTTGTCAAATCTCGAACATTGAGATTTGATCGCTCGCTCAGGAAGCGGTCGATCGGTCCCCGTCGACGGCGCCTCGGAGATCGGCCTTCTCTTTCGGCGGGCCGGACCGGAGTGTTCGCGCCGGGAATCGACACCGAGCGGAAGGATATTCCTCCCGACCGATCGCTCGTCCCGGATCACCTTTCGAAACGCTCACCTCCAATAAGGACGCGAAGGAGCAATCTCGATGAAACGGACCTTCACCACGGGCGCCGCCACCCTTCTGGCGATGCTCGCCCTCGGCGTCACGGCCGCTCAGGCCAAGACCCTGGTCTATTGCTCGGAAGGCAGCCCGGAGAACTTCACCCCGGCGCTCAACACCACCGGCACCTCGTTCGACGCCGCCCGGCCCGTCTACAACCAGCTCGTCGAGTTCGAGCGCGGCACGACCAAGGTGGTTCCCGGTCTCGCCGAGAAGTGGGACATCTCCGCCGACGGCAAGACCATCACCTTCCACCTGCGCAAGGGCGTGAAGTGGCACTCCGGCGTCAACGGCTTCAAGCCGACCCGTGACTTCGACGCCGACGACGTGCTGTTCTCGTTCAATCGTCAGTGGAAGACGGATCACCCCTACAACAAGATCTCCGGCGGCAAGTACGACTACTTCGCCGACATGGACATGCCGAAGCTGCTCGCCTCGATCGAGAAGAAGGACGCCTACACGGTCGTCATGACGCTCACCGAGCCGAACGCGCCGATCATGGCCAACCTCGCCATGGACTTCGGCACCATCCAGTCGGCCGAATACGCCGAGATGCTGCTCAAGGCCGGCAAGCCCGAGCAGTTCGACCAGATCCCCGTCGGCACCGGCCCGTTCCAGTTCGTCACCTACCAGAAGGACGCGGTGATCCGCTACAAGGCCTTCGCCGGCTACTGGGGTGGCAAGGGCAAGTTCGAGGATCTCGTCTACGCCATCACGCCCGATCCGACCGCCCGCCTCGCCAAGCTGAAGAAGGGCGAGTGCCACGTCATGATGGCGCCGCGTCCCGCCGACCTCGCCGAGATCAAGGCCGACCCGGCCCTCGACCTGAAGAGCCAGCCGGGCCTCAACATCGCCTACTGGGCCTTCAACCTGACCAAGCCGCCGATGGACAACATCAAGGTGCGCAAGGCCTTCGCCGCGGCGATCGACAAAGCGGCGATCCTCAAGGAGGTCTATCAGGGCGCCGGCCAGCCGGCCAAGAACCTGATCCCGCCGACCATCTGGTCGTACAACGACAAGGTCCAGGACTTCAAATACGACCCGGAAGCGGCCAAGAAGCTGATCGCCGAGTCGGGCGTCGCCACCCCGATCAAGATCGATCTGTGGTGGATGCCGGTGCAGCGTCCCTACAACCCCAACGCCAAGCGCATCGCCGAGATGATGCAGGCCGACCTCGCCAAGATCGGCGTCGAGGCCGAACTCAAGTCCTACGAGTGGGGCGAGTATCGCAAGCGCATGCAGGCCGGTGAGCACATGACCGGTCAGCTCGGGTGGACCGGCGACAACGGCGATCCGGACAACTTCTTCTTCCTCATCGGCTGCAACGCCGAGGGCAAGCCGGCCGGCCAGAACCTGTCGAAGTGGTGCAACAAGGACTTCAACGACAAGCTCGCCAAGGCCCGCACCCTCTCCGACCTCAAGGAGCGCACCAAGCTCTACGAGGAGATGCAGGTCATCGCCAAGGAAGAGGTGCCGCAGTACACCATCGCCCACTCGGTGGTGTTCGAGCCGACCCGCAAGGAAGTGGTCGACTACAAGATCTCGCCGTTCGGCCGTCACGAGTTCTACGGCGTCGGCCTGAAGTGATCTCGATCTGATCGACGAGAGGAGCCGGCGGAGCGCCCAGCCCCGCCGGCGACCGTTTTGGAGCGGGTTGCGATCGGGCCGTCACGACCGGATCGTCGAGGACCCGCTCGGCAACGAATACGGGCGGCTTTCGCACCGACGCGGTCGGCTCGAAATCCACCCGAGAGGGCGTTCGATGTTCCGCTACCTCCTGAGACGCATCGCGTTGACGGTCCCCACCTTCGTCGCGCTGATGTTCGTCACCTTCGTCGCCATTCGTCTCGTACCGGGCGACCCCGTCGAGGTGCGGACCGGCGAACGCGGCATCCCGCCGGAACGGCTCGCCGAATTCCGCCACCAGCTCGGCCTCGACCAGCCGATCTGGAAGCAGTTCGTCGACTATGTCTGGGGGCTGGTCCACGGCGATTTCGGCACTTCGATCGTCACCAACGAAAAAGTTCTGACCGAATTCGCCGTCCTCTTCCCGGCGACGATCGAACTCTCCCTCTCCGCCATGCTCTTCGCCGTGCTGATCGGCGTACCGGCCGGCACCATCGCCGCGGTCAAGCGCGGCTCGCCCTTCGACCACACCGTCATGGGCGCCTCGGTCATCGGCTTCTCGATGCCGATCTTCTGGTGGGGCCTCTTGCTGATCATGCTGGTGTCGGAACGCTGGGGCCTGACCCCGGTCTCCGGCCGCATCGACCTCATCCGGTACTATTTCGAGCCGACGACCGGCTTCATGCTGATCGACAGCCTGCTCTCCGATCAGGAGGGCGCCTTCCTGTCGGTCGTACATCATCTGGTGCTGCCGACCATCGTGCTCGGCACCATCCCGCTCGCCGTCATCGCCCGCATCACCCGCTCGTCGATGCTCGAGGTGTTGAACGAGGACTACGTGCGCACCGCTCGCGCCAAGGGCCTGTCGCCGATGCGCGTCATCGGCCTGCACGCCCTGAGGAACGCGCTGATCCCGGTCATCACCTCGATCGGTCTGCAGATCGGCACGTTGCTCGCCGGCGCGGTTCTGACCGAGACCATCTTCTCCTGGCCCGGCGTCGGCAAATGGCTGATCGAGGGCATCGGCCGGCGCGACTATCCGGCGCTCCAGGGCGGCATCATGCTGATCTCGTCCATCGTCATCTTCGTCAACCTCGGCGTCGACGTGCTCTACGGCGCCATCAACCCGAGGCTGCGCCATGGCCGCTGACGTCACTTCCGCCGCGCCCGCCGCGATGGCGGGCCCCAAGGGCCCGCTCGCCGATTTCTGGGATTCGTTCTCGGAGAACCGCGGCGCCGTCGCCGGATTGGTGCTCCTCACCCTGATCGCGCTCACCGCGATCTTCGCCGACTTCATCGCGCCGCACTCGCCGATCGATCAGTTCCGCGAATTCTCCAAGCTGCCGCCCGTCTGGGAGGACGGCGGCAACTGGGGCTTCCTGCTCGGCACCGATGCGCTCGGCCGCGACATGCTCTCCCGCCTCATCCACGGCGCCCGCATCTCGCTGTTCATCGGCCTCACCGTGATGGTGGTCTCGGTCACCATCGGCATCATCCTCGGCCTCGTCGCCGCCTTCGCCGGCGGCCTCACCGACATGATCATCATGCGGGTGATGGACCTGATCATCGCCGTCCCGTCGCTGGTGCTCGCCATCCTCGTCGTCGCCATCCTCGGGCCGAGCCTCACCAACACCATCGTCGCGGTGACCGTCGTCTACCTGCCGCGCTACGTACGCCTGGTGCGCGCCTCGGCGCTGGCCGAGATCGGCAAGGACTACGTCACCGCCGCCCGCACCGTCGGCGTCGGCACGCCGCGACTGATGTTCGTGACCGTCCTGCCCAACTGTCTCGCCCCCCTCATCGTCCAGGCGGCGCTCGGCGTCTCCGACGCCATCCTCGAGGCGGCGGCGCTCGGCTTCCTCGGTCTCGGCGCCCAGCCGCCGATCCCCGAATGGGGTTCGATGCTCGCCGACAGCCGCGAATTCATCCGCTCCAATCCGTGGATCGTCACCCTGCCCGGCCTCGCCATCCTCTTCACCGTCGTCTCCATCAACCTGATGGGCGACGGCCTGCGCGACGCCTTCGACCCGAAACTGAAGCGGAGCTGAGGCCATGCCGCTCTGGTTCCGCTGGCTGACGTTCTGGATCCTGGTGGCGCTCACGCTCGCCACATGGGTCCTCATCCGCCTGTTGGAACGTGCCCCGGACGGGACCGCGGCGGCATCGATCCTGCAGAATCCGAGCTTCCTCGCCGCCCTCGTCGCCGCCCTCGTCGCCCTGATCCTGGTCGTCGCCAACCGTTACGCCGACATGGGTCATGCCGAGCACGAACGCCGGTCCCGAGAGATCAAGGCCTCGATCGCCCTGGCGACCGAAATCCGGACCAATCTGGAACGGCAACGTCTTTCTTTCAGCGAACGCGAGCGTCGGCGATCGATCGTGGACGTCTCACGGAAGGCGAAACCGGCCCCCCAGGCGTCGCCGCCGACGACGCCCACGCCCGACAAGGTCGCCACCGTCGATCAGACGAATTTCGTCTACGAGTCGCTGAGAGGTGAGGTTCTGAACCGTCCGGTCGAGATCATCGGCCCCGTCGTCGAGTACTACAATCTCGACGACATGCTGAACCGAACTCTGGTGACCAACCAGACGGCGCGCATAGCGGAGCCCGAGCGGAAGCTCAAATTCTTCACCGAACTCTACAAATTGATGAACGAATGCGACCGCGCCGCGGTTCGCGCTCTTTCGGCGATCTGGCACTCGTTGCCGCAGGCGTCCCGTCAGGAATTCGAGCGCCCATCGACGGCTCCGGCCGAGGTGATCCAACTCGCCGATCGCCTGATCGGCGCCGAATGGAAATCGTTTCCGACGAACGGAGAGAGCCGCATCCTCGCGCTGGTGCGCGTTCGACTGGCGAGACATCGCTCAGTACAGCGGGATGATGGGACCGTTCATGAAGACCCTCCGGCGTACGATGCGCCCGATCCGGACGCTCCGACGGAAAAATCATAACAGAAAGGCGCCATCCACACCATGTCCCTTCTCGAAATCGAGAACCTGTCGGTCGACTTCGAGACCCGTTCGGGCCTCTTCCGCGCCGTCGATCGGGTGTCGCTGACCGTCGCGCCGCGCGAGATCGTGTCGATCGTCGGCGAGTCCGGCTCCGGCAAGTCGGTCGCCATGCTCGCCGTCATGGGTCTCCTGCCCAAGACCGCCCGCATCACCGCCGACAAGCTCACCTTCGGCAGCGAGAACCTCCTGGGGATCGGCGCGTCGGCCCGGCGCAAGCTGATCGGCCGGGACATCGCCATGATCTTCCAGGAGCCGATGTCGTCGTTGAACCCGTGTTTCACCGTCGGCTTCCAGATCGGCGAAGCGCTGAAGACCCATCTCGGTCTCGGCCGCGCCGCTCGCCGCACCCGCTCGATCGAACTCCTGGAACAGGTCGGCATTCCCTCTCCCGAGACCCGGCTCGAGGCCTTCCCGCATCAGCTCTCCGGCGGCATGAGCCAGCGCGTCATGATCGCCATGGCGATCGCCTGTTCGCCGAAACTGCTCATCGCCGACGAGCCGACGACGGCGCTCGACGTCACCATCCAGGCGCAGATCCTCGATCTCCTCGTCCGCCTGCGCGACGAGAAGGACATGGGGCTGGTGCTGATCACCCACGACATGGGCGTCGTCGCCGAGACGGCCGAGCGCGTCGTCGTGCAATACGCCGGTCAGCAGGTCGAGTTCGCCGAGACCGTCGCCCTGTTCGACGACCCGCACCACCCCTACACTGCCGCCCTCCTCTCCGCCCTGCCGGAGCGGGCGACCGAGAAGCGCCTGCCGTCGATCCCCGGCATGGTTCCCGGCCAGTGGGATCGTCCCGCCGGCTGCCTGTTCGCACCGCGCTGCACCTTCGCCACCGAACGCTGTCACCGCGAGGCTCCGGTGCCCTGCGGGTCCGAACTCGGCCACGCCCTGTGCCACTTCCCCCTCGTCGGCGGCCGTCCGCGCCTCGACCTCGAGACCGCCGGAGCGACCCGATGACCACGCCGATCCTCCAGGCCCACGACCTCGTCAAGGACTACATGGTGAGCCGGGGCATGTTCTCGCCCCCCGGCACCGTCAAGGCGGTCGCCGGCATCTCCTTCACCCTCGAGGAGAAGAAGACCCTCGCCGTCGTCGGCGAATCGGGCTCGGGCAAGTCGACGCTCGCCCGCATGCTGACCCTGATCGAGCCCCCGACCTCCGGCCACCTGTCGATCGCCGGCAACGACGTCACCGGCGCCGCCGGCGCCCAGCTGAAGGCGTTGCGCTCCACCGTCCAGATGGTCTTCCAGAACCCCTACGGCTCGCTCAATCCGCGCCAGACCATCCGCAAGACGCTCGAGGAGCCGCTGCTGGTCAACACCGACATGCCCCACGATCGCCGTCGCCGCGAGGCCGAGGACATGCTCGCCCGCGTCGGCCTGCGTCCCGAGTTCGCCGACCGCTATCCGCACATGTTCTCCGGCGGCCAACGCCAGCGCATCGCCATCGCCCGTGCCCTGATGCTCAGGCCGAAGATCATCGTCCTCGACGAGCCGGTCTCCGCCCTCGACGTCTCGGTCCGCGCCCAGGTGCTCAACCTGCTCGCCGATCTCCAGCAGGAGTTCTCGCTCGCCTACGTCTTCGTCAGTCACGATCTCTCGGTGGTTCGCCACATCGCCGACGAGGTGCTGGTGATGTATCTCGGCGCCGTCGCCGAACACGCGCCCAAGGAGGCGCTCTTCGCCGACCCGCGCCACCCCTACACCCGCGCCCTCCTGTCGGCGACGCCGATGGCCGACCCGGCCCGCAAGAAGGAGCGCATCGTGCTGACCGGCGAACTGCCCTCGCCCTTCGATCCGCCGTCCGGTTGCGTCTTCCACCCGCGGTGTCCGAGCGCCTTCGATCGCTGCAAAGCGGAGAAGCCGATGGTCCTCGGCGAAGCCGGGCATCTCACCGCCTGCCACGCGGCGGAAGCGAAAGTCGCCGTGCCGGCCTGACGGTCGCCGGCGCGCGCTCGCCGGCGGGGACGCCGAGCCTCACTCTCCCGGCCGCACCACACGGCGGCCGACGTTGGCGACGACCTGACGTGCGTCGATCGCCTCGGCCTTGTCCTCCGCCGGCAGTGTCGCCGGCAGGATCCGGATCATCAGCGCCTCGCCGATCTCGCTTCGGCCGGAGCCGATCAGTCCGTAGCCGAAATGCTGCTTCGTCGTGCCGAAGGCCTGACGGGTGTAGAGCCCCGGGGCTTCGCCGCGCGCCTCTTCGTGCTTGCCGACGATGGCGAAATGGGTGCGCCCCGCCGCCACCGTGGTCTCCGCCGCCTTGAGCAGCACGTGATCCTGGATGGTGCCGGCGTCGGTGTAGAGATTGCCACGCGCCGTGATCCGCCAGACGTCGTCGGTCATCTGCGCCGCCGAAACCCCGCCGGTCGCTCCCATCTCCTGATAGCGAGTGGCGCAGCCCGAAAGCACGGCCGCGAGCAACACCCCCGACACCACCACCCCGAAGCGCCGCATCTCCACACCCCGCATCCACGAAATTACAACCGAAGGTAACAGATGCGATCGCGGAGTCGATATACGCGCATTCACCACCCATGATGGTGGTCGCCGACACCACTCGATCGAACCGAGCGGCGACCTCCGCGTCGCCGGCGCCGGCCGCCTGCCAGGGTTCGCCGTCTCGACGCCGAGAAGGATTTCTTCCGCGACGTTTCCGTCCTAAGGTCACGGCGAAGGATGGGACCGACATGGATCAACCAACTGAAACTTCACGAGAAATATTTCACTTCGTGATGATCAAGCCGACGCATTACGACGACGACGGCTACCCGATCCTGTGGTGGCGATCGCTCATCCCGTCGAACTCGCTCGCCGCGATCAACGGCCTGTTGCTCGACGCCGCCGAGCGCCGCGTCCTGGGAGAGAACGTCGAGATCCGCGGCATCACCATCGACGAGCCCAACACCCGCATCCGCCCGGAAAGATTGATCCGCGAGCTGCGCGCCGCCGGCGGCCGGGCGGCGATCGCCTTCGTCGGCGTCCAGTCGAACCAGTTCCCGCGCACGATGGATCTCGCCGGACCGTTCCTCGCCGCCGGCTTCCCCGTCGTCGTCGGCGGCTTCCACGTCTCCGGCTGCAAGGCGATGTTGAAGCAACAGCCCGCCGAGATCGTCGCGGCGCAGGAGATGGGCATCTCGCTCTTCGCCGGTGAGGCCGAGGAGGGCCGCCTCGACGAGGTGCTGCGCGACGCCTATGCCGGTCGCCTGAAGCCGCTCTACGACCACATGGACGATCTGCCCTCGCTCGAAGGCGCTCCGCCGCCCTTCCTGCCGGTCGACACCCTGCACGGCACCCGCAACGAGTTCTCGAGCTTCGATCTCGGCCGCGGCTGCCCGTTCCAGTGCTCGTTCTGCACCATCATCAACGTCCAGGGCCGCAAGAGCCGGTTCCGCAGCGTCGACGATCTGGAGAAGATCATCCGCGCCAACTGGGCTCAGGGCATCCGCAAGTACTTCATCACCGACGACGATCTCGCCCGCAACAAGAACTGGGAGGCCTTCTTCGATCGGATGATCGAGTTGAGGAAGGAACTGCAGGTCCGCCTCGAGATCTTCGTCCAGGTCGACACCGGCTGCCATCGCATCCCCGGCTTCATCGACAAGGCGGTGGCGGCCGGCGTCACCCGCGTCTTCATCGGCCTCGAGAATATCAATCCCGACAACCTCCTCCACGTCGGCAAGCGCCACAACAAGATCACCGACTATCGCGCCATGCTGCAGGAATGGTGGGCTCACGGCATCGCCATCTACGCCGGCTATATCATCGGCTTTCCCGGCGACACCAAGGAGAAGGTGCTGCGCGACGTCGAGATCATCAAGCGCGAGCTGCCGATCAACGTGCTCGAGTTCTTCTATCTGACGCCGCTCCCCGGCTCGGCCGATCACAAGCATCACGTCGAGGGCGGCCGCTGGATGGATCCCGACCTCAACAAGCTCGACCTCTTCCATCGGATGGTCCACCACCCGGTGATGTCGGACACGGAGTGGGAGGAGGCCTATCACGCCGCTTGGCGCACCTTCTACACCTGGGATCACATCGAGACGATGGGCCGTCGTGGCGCCGCGTCGCCGAAGAAGAAGGGCATGAACATCGACGAGATCATCGAGTTCTACTCGATGTACGCCGTCGAACGCCTGCATCCGCTGGAAGGCGGCATCCTGCGCAAGAAGTACCGCCGCGACCGCCGCCCCGGTCTGCCACGCGCCAATCCGCTGGTCTTCTACCCCGCCTACGCGATCGAGACGGTGATGAAGATGGCGAAATTCGCCTGGTACTACGGCCGCGCCCACTTCATCCACAAGCGCATCTATGCAGATCCGAAGCGCAAGGATTACACCGACGTCGCCCTCACCCCGCCGACGGCGGAGGAGTTCGAGGAGCTCGGTCTCTTCCGCCAGACCTCCGGCGCCGACGCCGCGATCCGCCGCAAACAGCTGCGGGACTCCCTCTCCGCCACGAAAGCCGGTTGAACCGATCGAGAGCCCCTGTCGTCCACTCCGTCTTGAACCGCGCCGAGCCGGCGCGTAGCCTCACCTGAGGCAAAGGGACGGGGACCGCGATCGTCGATCGGTCGGCCTCTCCCGATGTACATCTTCGAGGGAGGTCCGCGTGTCGCTCCGGTTCACTCTGTCGCGCCTCGGCGGTCGCCTCGCGGCCGTCGCCGTCGCCCTTCTGTGGCTCGCCGCACCGGCCGAAGCGCGCAACGATTACAGCCTCGACCGCGACGTCGACAACGTGCGTGGCTGGCGCATCGCCGCCAACGAGGCCCGCCGCGGCTGCCTCGCCGTCGCCTCCTATCATGAGACCTGTGCGCGGATAGCCCTCGACGACCGTCTACTGACGTGATTCA